>NZ_JAVRBS010000021.1:0-150664 GCF_034531155.1 Nostoc sp. ChiVER01
TTTGTTATTTCGGAGTACTCATTTGTTATTTCGGAGTACTCATTTGTTATTTCGGCGTGTCCATAACGCACCATACGAAAGAATGTCACTGAAATAACGTGGATTTAGATCCCCGACTTCTTGAAGAAGTCGGGGATCTGAGCCTCAACTTTTGCTTAAGTAAGTGACATTCTACCCTATGAAACTACTAAAAGAGTTGAAACCTCTGCTGGTCATACTTGTGTGTACACCCTAGCCTACAAGGAGAGAGGCTTTAAGGCTTACTTCCCAACGCTAGTAGAGAAGGGGTTGGGGGTTAGGTCTGGTAAAATTGTGATTCACACAACTGAAAACTGCTGTAAGCGTCAAGGAGAAAGTGTAAAATTAATGTCTGATAGAACTAAAAATCAGATTATTCATATTTTAGAACAGTTAACCAGTGACTATCAAACCACAAAATCAGAACGCGAGGGAATCGCCGCCAATTTTCCCACATCTCATTATGAGTTTTCGATTTTAGAATAACTTAAACTATTAACAGTTAATATCAGAGGATATGCCAGTCAAATTCAAGTCAAGGGTGAGATAGAAAATCAACAGCAAGCAATTGATAACTTAAATCACCTGGCAGTTTTTGATGTTCCTGCTGTTGCTCAATTTTACTTTGGTAGTAATGGAGAATATCAGGGTACAAAAGCTTATTTACGGATGTTAGACTATTTACGCTTGCTGATTATTGAGTATTTAAGTTTGTCTGCAATGACTATTAGAGTGTAAGTTGCTAAAATTTAAATCAACTATATCTGTTTTCTCATTTTTATTTTTATCCAGGATACAGCAATGACTCAAGCAATTGATAAGCAACAAATGATAATTGATGAATTGAAAAAGTTATCTCCTGATAAGCAACAAGAGGTATTAAATTTTATTGAGTTTTTGCAGTTTAAGGATATGCAAAAGCAGGAGACACTTAAGGATAAGGAGGAGGAAAAAGAAGTTTCATTTTTAGAAGCCGCTAAGGAGTTTATTGGATGTGTTGATGGAGGCCCAGGAGATTTGGCGACTAATAAAAAGTATTTAGAAGGGTTCGGCAGGTAGTGAAGCAAAATATCATTATTGATACTGGCCCCCTAGTTGCTTTAATTAATAATCGGGAACAATATCATAGTTGGGCTACTAAAGAAGTCGCTAATCTAGCTTACCCTTTCTTTACTTGTGAAGCAGTAATTACTGAGGCGTGTTTTATACTGCAAAATTTTTATGGTGGTGAAGATGCTGTAATGGAATTAGTTAGTAGTAGTAATATTCAAATTTCATTTCGTCTCAGTGATGAAATAGGAACGGTTAGAGAGTTGCTGAAACGGTATCAGAATGTGCCAATGTCTTTAGCTGATGCGTGTTTAGTGAGAATGAATGAGTTGATTAATGTTTTATGTATGCCTATCTTCCTAATTGGGAAGAGTTAGAGATAAAATTACAGAAAAATTGTCAGCAATGACTACTGATTTACGAGCGGCCTAAATTATTTATTAATTCTTCTATGGCTCTATTTTTTGTATTTTCGTCAGGCAGAAAATAAAAAACTTTTTGTAAAAGCTCTATAGTTGCATTTTGAGCAAACCAATCATCACTAGGATTGTCTAGAATATTTAAAAAATACTTTAAACGCTGCTCTATAGCATCTTTATCTGCTTTAGCTAGTTGTCCCATGCGTTCCAACCAATTTCCTGCTGAGTCTTTGAAGCAATTAGCATCAACAGTACACAGTTGATGAACCAGGACATAAGAATTTTTCTCAAGACCGTTTTGGCTAGTTGGGTTAATTGGATACGTTGTTGGTAAACCGTTAGATGTTGTTTGTGAGGTTAGAGGAATAACAGAAAAAGTTGCTATATAACCTGACTCATCCTGAAACTGATCACCTGTCCAAACTACATAAGGATGCGTTCCTCTAAAAACTCTACTAGAATTGATGTTTTCAGTGCAAGAGATAGTCTGACATTGTACTTCACCT
This sequence comes from Nostoc sp. ChiVER01, assembly GCF_034531155.1. Taxonomy (NCBI): domain Bacteria; kingdom Bacillati; phylum Cyanobacteriota; class Cyanophyceae; order Nostocales; family Nostocaceae; genus Nostoc; species Nostoc sp. ChiVER01. The sequence continues at coordinate 1,994 of NZ_JAVRBS010000021.1, forward strand.
GGCTCATCCAAATCATAAATATGAGTGTGTCCAACTCTGCAACGTAGAGATACCCTATAGGGATTAATAAAATAGATCCAACCTTGTCTAGGTTTTTGTCCAGCCACCTGATAATCCTAATTGCCTAATTCATTGATTAATCTATCTCTTTCTGCTTGTAAGTTAAGTTTAACTTTTTCTTCAGGTCTGTGGGTATCTTTTACTTCCATCATGGGAGCAGTGTTATATACATACTCTAGTAACTGAGTAAGTTTATCTTGTCCTGCACCAGCCCATTCTCTCCTAATATTATCCAGTACTAACGTCAAACTTATAGGCAATTCTAAATCATCTACATTACCTGCTTGGGCACCAAGTTTGATAAGTATTGTATCTCCCTGAGATTCTTGAGATATTTCTTTACCATCCATTTGATTTAAAGTATTATCTATATCCTCATTCCAAGGGCCATAGTAATAATAACGCCAATCTAAATGTGTCAGCTGCTTTGCTGTCCATTTGACAGAGTAAAGATCAGCTAAATACAAAAACTTTATTAGCTGTGTTTTTGTAATATAACCTTTTGTCGCGTAGACAAAATATTTTATGAGCTTCTCCAACATCGTTCTCTCTCTTTGCTAACTCCCATAAGACTTTTGTCTAAATTTAATAAATATTAATAGATAAAATCATTCCATTAATAACTCTACTGTTTGAGAGCTTTTCATGGATTGATATCGCTTTATTATAGTGAGTTGTATTCAGCCCTTGACACTTTCAGGTTTGGATGCCAAGATGAATAGTTCTTATGTACTATCTATTTTAGTACATGATGCAGTTTATGTAATCACAAAATTTGTAACTAGCATTTAATCTGTTGGTGACAGTTAATAAAAGTGTTGTGGGTAGGTAGACAGCCTTCTGCAACTTTATCATTTCTTTGACGGGCAAAAACACTACAGACATAACCCATCTTTCAACCTTACTCACGGTTAGGACACTTTGCTCCCAAGTGTAATTTCTGGCGATGTCTGCGACGGGCTATGCTTACGCACGATCGGAAATTCCCTTCAAGGAACTTGTAGTAATAATTTCCAATCTTTGACACTACAGCTTTCTTAATGCTTAAATTTATGCTGGCTAAATTCCCATTATCTGTATTCACACTTTTATTAGGATTTGCCATAACTCAAAACTTTGGATGTACAACTCAAAAAGATAATTCAGCGATCGCTCAAACTTCACCGAAGCCAACGCCTCAAGAAATTGTGCAACCAGGAGAAGTTCTGGCTCTACCAGGTAAGTTGGATAACATACCCGTTTTTAACAGCAATAGCCCAGAATGGATTAAAATTGAAGGTATTTTACTTTCTTTCGTGGTCTACGCTACTTTGATGGCCAAGGTCAACAAAAGACACGCTATGTACATCTATGGCACAGAACTGGTCAGGTGTTAGAAACATTGGTGCAGCTTATACTTCCACCTTCAACTAAGCGAATAGTACAGGTAGATGTAATTTATCCACCAGATTCGACACTACCGCAAGTCCTGAGTGTAAGAACTTTAGAAAAGTGATCTCAAAAAAATCAAATAACTTAAGGCTTATATGGTTTTCCAGTACACTAACGCATTTGTCACCATAGCATCGGTTAATTGTGAGGAGTTAGTGAATTTCTATACTAGATTTCTGGAGCAAAAGCCAGTTATTTTGATTCCAAATATCTATGCTGAGTTTAATTTAGTTGGTATGCGATTAGGTATTTTTAAACCTAAGAACACAAATGAATCAGAATTTGAAGCGATGTCTGACGACAAGCCACTTTGGGTTTACGCCAAAAGTAAGATAAGTTTGTGTTTAGAGGTGAGTAATTTAGAAGATGCGATCGCTCACCTAACAACATTAGGTTATCCCCCACCAGGAGACATTTCCATTGCTTCCCACGGCAGAGAAATTTATGCCTATGATCCTGATGGTAATCGGATAATTTTACATCAAGCCCCAGTGAATGATAATTAATAAGTGATAATAATTTATTTGGTAATTGATTATGGCTATAACTCAAAACTATAGATTAAACCTGATTCAATGGTATCCGGGTCACATTGCGAAAGCTGAAAGGAAGCTCAAAGAACAGCTGAAGCGGGTAGATGTGGTGTTTGAAGTACGAGACGCACGGATTCCCTTAGCGACTCACCATCCCCAAATCGGTGAGTGGGTGGAGGGTAAGACACGGGTGTTGATACTTAACCGAGTAGATATGATTACGCCGCAAATGCGATCGCTGTGGATAGATTGGTTTAAACGTCAAGGAGAAGTCCCTTATTTTACCAACGCTCAACATGGTAAAGGTATAGCAGAAGTGGCACGGGCAGCACAAGCTGCTGGAGTAGAACTTAATAAAAGAAGAAGCGATCGCGGCATGTTACCCCGTCCAGTGCGAGCTGTGGTGATTGGTTTTCCCAATGTCGGAAAATCAGCTTTGATTAACCGCCTGTTGGGACGGCGAGTAGTAGAAAGTGCAGCTCGTCCTGGGGTGACGCGCCAACTGCGCTGGGTGCGAATTTCCGAACATTTAGAATTGCTAGATGCTCCTGGTGTCATCCCTTTAAGATTAGAAGACCAAGATGCAGCATTGAAATTAGCCATTTGTGATGATATCGGTGAAGCCTCTTACGATAACCAGCTAGTAGCAGCAGCCCTAGTGGATTTACTCAACTATTTGGAAGCTGTAGCCACAGATTTGTTACCTAAGAAACCATTAGAGTCTCGTTACCAACTCGACTCGACATCAGACACCGGAGATACCTATTTGCACGCCTTGGCGGAGCATCGTTACAAAGGTGATATAGAGCGAGCAGCAAGGCAACTTTTAACAGATTTTCGCAAGGGTTCGTTAGGTGAAATTAGTTTAGAATTACCTCCTAATTAAATAAGGATAAAAGAAAATTTGTTAATTTCTCATTTTTAATCGAGCAGCCCGCATCCTTAAAATCAACATAGTTCCTCCTGTAAATAGCATACCCAGTAACAAGGTTTTTAGACTAAGATTTTTTCCGCTCTCACTTACTAAAATACCTTCCAATACTAGAGAAGGTATTAATATCCCTCCATAAATCAAGAAATTAGAAAGTATCAATTTTCTTTTTGCTAGAAGAGTTAATATCGTTAAGCCAAACCCTAGAGGAATAAAAGTTAGCGCATAGTAAAAAATTTTCTGATTTTTAGGCATTAATTCCAATAAATTCAAAGAGTAAAAATTCTGTAAATTATCTACATATACTTGGATAGTTGCTCTGGAATAAGTGATGACTATATGGTGAAGTTTAGTGTCTTTAAAAATATTAGGTATATTCAGTCTTAAATCTGCTCCATTTTCTCCAGTTATCGGCGTTCGTAATCGTAAATCTAAGTCATTTCCCTGCTGTCCTAGTGTCAAATTGCGACGTAGGGAAGTGCCGGAAATTGAAATAATACGGGCAGGGCCAAACTGCTCTAAGTTAGTAGTAGCAAGGGTAGTACTAAGTGTAAATTCAGATGTTTTACTAATTCTTTTGCTGAGAGTTGTGACAGGAGTAGCTGTTTGTAGCCAATGACTAGAACTCAAAAAAACACCTTTACCTTCTTGAGCGTCTGAAGGCTGTCCTTGCCACAATAGTTCTGGCAATTGTCCAGTCTGTTCTTTATAGCAACATTTTCCTTTAAATTGATAATTCGCTATTAAAGAATTACCAAGATTATTAAAGTAACTGGAATCAGCTAATCCTTGTACTACCCCATTTTTCGAGATGGCTCGATCAGCAATATAAATTTCAGATATGTATCCTTGCCAAGGTCTATCTCTCGTCTGCTCGTTCCCAATCAGTAGGGGATAATTTCTATCCCAATTACTCAAAATTATCGTATTTTGCCACAACAGCGAAATCAGGAATGTTAAAAATATATATCCAATAAAAAATATTATTATCTGTTTATTTGAGCGGCTAGCTCTACTATTTTCTATCTGTGCAATAGTTTTTTTAAAGCTTTGATTATTCCATAGGTAAAAACAAATGAAACCAATAAATCCACCAATACTATTGTTCATAATATCTGATGGAGTAGGCATTCTTGAAGGTAGAAATATTTGCAATCCTTCAACTGTAAACGATAAGCTAGCACTTACCAAAGTAACTATGAAAACTTGTACTCCTGTTTTTATCTTTCTTTTCTGCAAGAGTCTAGTCAAGCCAAACCCTAAAGGCATAAACAGCAAAAAATTATTTACTTGGTCTTGAAAATTACTAGCATTGTTAAAATTAGCAAAAAACTTTGGGATGGAAAAACTATCTGGGATGGAAAAATTAAATGGATAAAGTGTAGCTAATAGTACTAAAACAATGCTGATGATGACAATCAGTAAATTAAATATTTGAGCGGAAACTGGGTATTTATTCATAAGTTATTCTGTGATTACTATGACTACTAATGGATAGCAATAAAGTTACTTTCAATATATAGTATTGAACAAAGCCGTTAAAACAAGCCGATGCTAGACACTTTTAACAAGCGTGTATTGTAACTTTATTATTGTCCTAAGTTTTCTGTCCGTTACTATATCAATGATTGTTGAGAGTAAGTAACTAAAAACTTTTCTTACTGTTTTGCCCTAAGTATGAATTATTAATTACCACTAATAGATGCTTAAAGCTACTTTTGAACTGCACACAATATCAACGCTGCTTTTATATTATTTACTAGTAGATAATTATGAGCAGTAAATTATGAAGAAATCATCAAGGTATTCTAAAAACTACATATAGTTGGGTTTGGGTTTAAGTTGACACTAATGGCGGATATACGCTCTTACTGAGGGTTTTATCAAGAAAGGCAGGAGGTGAAGCAGTGCGGTTTGGATAAGAAGATACTCTCGTCTGCGGCAGCGCCCTTAAAAAGGGGTAAAGGAGGAGAAAATTAGCCTTGTAATTTATCGGGGGTTGGAGGGATCTTTGCAGGGTAAACAGCCGCAATCTGAACTTACCGTACTGGCTCACAAAATTGAAAATTTGCGAACTGAATCTCCAGCAAAGTTGTCTCTTTCAATGTAATATCTGTCACATGCAGTTGTCGGAATGCAGTTAACAGTGTCATAAAGAAAAGGTGAAGGTTAACCTGTAGTGTATAACTTACCTTAGAGTTGCTTGCACCTCTAGCTTCGATGGATCACACTCATGACTGAACTGACGCTACGCCTACAAGAGGGAGATACCGAGACAACGATCGCAGTTGATCAAGATATATTCACAATTGGCCGTTTGCCGGAATGTAACCTGTACTTACCTTTTGCTGGAGTATCTCGCAACCATGCCCGCTTGATGAAAACAGCTGAAGGTGTGTGGACTATTGAGGATCTGGGCAGCAAAAACGGGACGCAAGTAAATAAATATCTTGTTAACTTCCCCCAAGAGTTACATCACGGCGATATCGTTTGGCTGGGCAATGTTAGCCTGGTAGTGCTGCTCACAAGCCCGATTTCACAACCGACAGGGCATCATGGAACTTCGGATATTAATGAACAAAGAACAATCCTTCACAATGTCGAACAATTACAACAGCAATGGATCGCAGCCGATAGCAAAGATGGCAACATCAATAATAAAGACAAAACCATTGCCCGTCTCAAAGACTTAGTGGACATAGCGAAAAATCTTTGTGCGGCGGCATCTATAGAAGAAATTTTTTCTCAGGTGCAGCAAGTGGTTTTTCGTTACCTTGATAGTATTGATCGCTTGGCATTATTAATTGATGTTAATGGTTGCGGTCAATTAGAATTAGTTAATTCTGCTACTAGAAATATTTCCCAACAAAAACATCTCCCCTCTGATGGAAGTTGGATTAGTCGTAGTATCTGTCAAAAGGTATTTGACGAAAAAGTTGTTATTCAAACAGCCGATACCCAGCAGGATGAACGGTTTGCTAGTGAACAGAGTATTTTGGTTAAAGGCATTCGCAGCGCGATGGCAGTGCCTTTATGGGATGAAAATAAAGTTGTGGGCGTATTGTATGCCGATGCTAATCTTTCTTCTTACCATTGGGCAAATGAAGGCGAAGAAGAACTCAGCTTTTTTTCAGCTTTAGCAAACATTGTAGCTTCTAGCGTCCAGCGTTGGTTACTGGTAGAGAAACTCAAAACTGAAGAAATGATTCGTCACCGACTAGAACGCTATCATTCTCCAGCCGTTGTGCAGCAGTTGATCTCTGTAGGTGCATTACCGGGTGGTCGTTTAGCTCCCACCGAGAGCGAAATCAGTATTTTGTTTGCAGATTTGGTTGGCTTTACAGCAATTTCTGAACGGTTAACACCAACAGCGATCGCTCAATTATTAAATAATTTATTTGAAGAAATGCTAAAAGAAGTTTTTACTTGGGGCGGCACTTTAGATAAATATATTGGCGATTGTATTATGGCATTTTTTGGCGCTCCAGAACCGCAACCAGATCACGCCGATCGCGCTGTTAATGCTGCTAAAGGAATGCTGACTCGTCTGGAACATCTTAATGCCAACGGTTTTTGGCACGAACCCCTTCAATTACGTATTGCGATTAATAGCGGTAAGGCTGTTGTAGGAGATGTCGGTAGTTCCCAAAGGGTAGATTATACGGCATTAGGCGCGACGATTAATCTTGCTGCTCGGATGGAAGCAGTTTGTCCTCCTAGTGAATGCGTGATTAGTGAAGCCACTCATAAAATGCTTTCACTGCCTTCAGACTTTGAAGAAATGGGAGATTATCGTTTCAAAGGTATTGAGCGATTAGTTAAAGTTTATCAGACAAAATTGCAGCCAATGCCAACAATTCTTACTCCATTTATTAATCTTTAATTTGAATATGGCGACTTCAAATATTTGTTGAATCACCTTCAATGGCAATTTGAGTAATTTTGTGCCAAGAAGGGAATACTGAGTATAAATGAAAAATAATATTGTGCAATCAGGAAGGCTATGGCTGATTCATCCGCTTTAAAAATGATTGCTAAAGCGCCCCAAATCATGGTATTGTTCACTGGAGGGTTCAGTGCCATTTTGGGATTTTTGGTGATGCTTGCGTGGCATACTCACTTCAGTGCCATCATTCAAGTCCTGCCAAATTCGCCTCCCATGCGCTACAACACTGCTCTAGCGTTTTTCTTCAATGGCTGGGCATTGCTGACTCTAATCAAAAAGTGGCGACTACTTGCAGCCGGATTTAGCTTAGTGGTTGTTCTGATTGGTGGCTTGACTTTAGCACAATATATCTTTCAGGTAAACTTTGGTATCGACCAACTTTTTATACAGGACTATCTGACAAACAATCTTCTTACTTCTACCGAAACTTTAGGGAGCGATAAATCTATCCACCAATTTGTGATTAAAGTTGGTACTCCCTTACCTGGCCGCCCTTCTCTGAATACAGCACTAGCTTTTACTCTATTAGGTATAGCATCGCTATGCTTATCTCTAGTCAAGATGAGCAAACGTTTATTAATTGTTGCTGGATTGTTATCAGCAGGAGCGATCGCCATTGCACTTGTAGCATTATTCGGCTACGTTAGCGGTCTAGAAACAGCTTACAAATACAAAGGGGGATATCTAACAGGTGTAGCACTTCCAACAGGGCTGGGTTTGCTGATGATTGGGGTTAGCGTCCAACTTTTAGCTTTTGAGGGAATCGATCGCCTACCACGATGGTTTCCCCTGAGTATTGGTTTTGGAGTTTTGACTGCAAATCTATTACTTTGGCAAGCGATAAATAGTTGGAACAATATACTTGTTAAGCAGCTATCAAATACTAGCCCAAAAGTTCAATTGCTACTATCTCCGGTAGCCCAGCTAGTGCTGGTAGAAGGACTGTTCTTAAGCTTACTGGTGACGCTAGTTTTCTATTTTTCTCAACTTACCCAAAAACAAGCAGCGCGGTTGAAACTGACGAATAATGACTTGCTAAAGTCTAACTCATTACTTCAGGCAACCTTAGAATCTACAGCTGATGGTATTTTGGTTCTTAATGCTCAGGGAATAAAAATTAACTTCAATACTCAATTTCTTGAGATGTGGCAAGTTCCAGACTCAGTTATTAAAGCGATGAAATGGGGACAGGATCAGCCAATATTGTTATTTATTGCTAGTCAACTCCAAGATCCAGAAGCGTTTTTGGAAGCGACTAATCAAATGCTTAACCGCCCAGAGAAGGAGACTTACGATATTTGCCAATTTCAAGATGGGCGAGTTTTTGAATTATATACTCGTCCGCAGTGGATTAGCGATCGCCCCATCGGACGAGTTTTCAGCTTTCGGGACATCACGAAGCGGATACAGGGAGAAGCCGCTCTCCAAAAAAGTGAAGAAAGGCTAAAACTCGCATTGGAAGGTTCTGGCGATGGTTTATGGGACTGGAAAATTTCTACTGGCGAAGTTTATTTGAGTCCCCTCTGGCTGGAAATGCTAGGATACAGCGTCGGAGAACTCCCAGGTCATGTTAGGACTTGGGAGCGGTTGATTCATCCAGAAGACCAGCCTTGGGTAATGGAAACCTTGAATGCTCATCTTCAAGATAGTTCCCATGCTTATAACTTTGATTATCGAGTCTTGACTAAATCCGGCCAGTGGAAATGGATTGCCAATTACGCAAAGGTTGTCACACGGGATGAAGATGGGAACCCACTGCGGATGACAGGGACTCATCGAGACATTAACGATCGCAAACAAGCACAAGAGCAACTCCGCTTCCTGAAAACAATCGCATTTGCGATCGCCGAGTCCCCAAATTTCAACTCGGCATTAGGGCAAGTTTTGCAATTAGTCTGTCAAACAACTCATTGGGACTATGGCGAAGCCTGGATTCCTTCTGCGAATAGTCATGTTTTACAGTGTAGTTCAGCTTGGTACATCAATGACCATGAGCATGAGAATCATCTACCCCAAATCGAGGAATTTCGGGCGGTGAGTGAAAAATTGACCTTTGCTTTAGGCGTTGGTTTACCTGGAAGAGTGTGGGCATCACAGCAACCAGAGTGGCATGAAGATATTTCCAAACAACCAGAAACTATTTTTCTCCGTCAAGATACAGCTTTAGAAAATGACATCAAAGCTGGGTTGGGAATTCCTGTGGTTGTCAACCAGCAAGTTCTGGCAGTGCTAGTATTTTTTAAGTTGGCAATTGCCACTCAGGATAAGCAGACGGTAGAAAATATTTCAGCTATTGCTGCCCAATTGGGTTTATTGCTGCAACGTAAACAAATGGAAGAAGAACTCTTTCATGAAAAAGAATTAGCGCAAGTTACGTTACATTCTATTGGTGACGGGGTGATCACTACAGATGCAGCTGGCAAAATTGAGTATTTCAACCCCGTTGCTGAAATGCTCACAGGTTGGAGTCAGCAACAAGCAAAAGGTTTACCATTAAAAGAAGTCTTTAGAATTTTCCATGAAACCACGCGAGAACCAGCAGAAAATCCGGTAGAAAAAGCTTTAAAATCAGGGCAGATCGTCGGTCTAGCAAATCACACAGTTTTAATTACCCGTGACAACAAAGAAATTGCTATTGATGACTCTGCTGCACCAATTCGCGATCGCTACAATCAAATTGTCGGTGTAGTTATGGTGTTTCATGATGTTAGCCAAAACCGTAGCCTCTCCCGTCAACTCTCTTGGCAAGCAAGCCACGATTTCTTAACGGGGCTAGTCAATCGCTACGAATTTGAACAATGTTTAGAACAAGCGGTGAGCAACGCCAAAACACACAACCTAGAACACGCTTTGTGCTATCTGGATTTGGATCAATTCAAAATTGTCAACGATACCTGTGGTCATGCGGCTGGTGATGAACTTTTACGGCAAATCACAAGACTATTGCAAACTAAGATCCGTCAAACAGACGTATTAGCTAGACTAGGCGGCGATGAATTTGGCGCATTGCTTTACCAATGTTCTTTAGAGCAAGCTATGCGGATTGCTAATATTTGGCGCGAAACTATTCAAGAGTTTCGGTTTATTTGGCAAGACAGTATTTTTTCTATTGGAGCCAGTATTGGGTTAGTAAAAATTAATGCAATTAGTGATAACAGAGCCAGTCTGTTGAGCTACGCAGATGCCGCTTGCTATGCTGCTAAAAATAAGGGACGTAATCGCGTTCATATTTTTCAGCTTGACGATGAAGAACTTTTACAACAGCGTGGAGAAATGCAGTGGGTTTCACGGATTACCAAGGCGCTAGCAGAAAATCGTTTTTGCTTATATTCCCAAGCCATTACAGCGATCGCTCCCACAGAAACACAGGAAACTCATTACGAAATCTTGCTGCGCTTGAGAGATGAGAAGGGAAATTTAGTTGTACCGATGGCATTTATTCCGGCAGCTGAACGCTACAATCTGATGCCGACAATTGATCGCTGGGTGATCGAAACCCTGTTTAAGTCTTGGTCATTAACAGAACATCATAGTAAAGCTATTTATGCCATCAATCTTTCAGGCACTAGTATCAACGACGATCAGTTTATTAGCTTTTTGCGTGAGCAATTTCCATTGTATCAAGTTCCACCACAGTCAATTTGCTTTGAAATTACCGAAACCGTAGCGATCGCTAACTTAACAAAAGCCAGTCAGTTTATTAGCGAACTCCAGGGCTGGGGCTGCCATATTGCCTTAGATGATTTTGGTAGTGGTATGTCCTCTTTTGCCTATCTTAAAACCCTCCCAGTAGACTATTTGAAAATTGATGGCGGATTTATTAAGAACATTATCGAGAATTCTGTAGATGATGCAATGGTGGAAGCGATTAACCGCATTGGGCATGTAATGGGGATAAAAACAATCGCTGAGTTTGTCGAAAATGATGCTATCTTACAACGACTCAAACAACTTGGAGTCGATTACGCTCAAGGTTATGGAGTGGGGAAACCAAGTCCATTAATATTTACTTAAAGCTTAATGGTGAATCGTGAATGGGAATAATTACGAATTACGAATTACCTGATGCCAACTTGAAAAATTTGCTCTGCGGTCAAATTCAACTCTGGAAAAGTTGACGACTCGATTCGGTCATCTCCTCGAAATTTACTAATACGATACTCACCTTCTTCTAAAGAGCAAACCAAAAGAGTAGGTTGTTTAGGTTTGCCAATAAATTCTCTACCACCCAATGCACCATAATCTACAATCCAATATTCAGGAATTCCCATTTCTTCTCTTCGAGACGCTACGCGAACATAGTCAGCGTATTTTTTCAGATAATCATCACGCCAGTTTGTACTTACCCTTACGGGTTCGTCAGTTGCTTCAACGTGGGGAACCCGCGCAACGCACTGACTTACTACCTCAATTACTAAAGGAATTGATGCTGCTTGAGTAACAGTTGATTCTTTTTTCCACCGAGGTTCATTAACTAAATTAGGGAGATTTAAAAGTAATACATCTGGCGAATAAGCTGATTCGTTTTCAAGTGGTTTAACTAATACTGTTTTTGGTATACCATACCGCAGTCCGAGGCGACTATATTCTAAAGTTATTTTTGTAGATAAAAATACAATAATCTCTTCATGGTCGCCTGTTGGTTGGGGCATTTCTATTACTACTCCATCATATAGTTCGTAACGTTGTCCTGTGTTATCTGGATATTTAGCAACAAATTCATCAAATGTAACTACTTTGCGTAAGACTTGAGTCATAGCTTGATTCCTCGATTGTGCTATAACAACTTCAATTGGATTTAATTTATCAATATTAATACTTATTGATTAGTATAGTTTAGTTCAATTAAAGTTGCGAAATTGTAATATTGGGCAGCTAATTCTTAGCTAAAAGATTAGAATTTGGGTAGTAGCTTCCTCAATTTATATGTATAACATTAGGAAGCCAGCTTCAAGCTATTTTTTAACGGGAGGTCAGGTAATGGCGATCGCCACCATTAATCCCGCCACTGGGGAAACGCTCAAAACCTTTGAGCCACTCAATGATGCAGAAATTGCCGCTAAACTCGATTTAGCTAATCAGACTTTTGAAAAGTATCGTCAGACAAATTTCTCTGAGCGATCGCACTGGCTTTCAAAAGCTGCTGATATTTTAGAGCAAGACAAAGCAGAATTTGCTAAGTTAATGACTCTAGAAATGGGTAAGCCATTTAAAGCTGCGATCGCGGAAGTCGAAAAATGTGCCGTCGTCTGCCGCTATTATGCCGAACATGCCCCTGATTTTTTGGCTGATGTCAGTATAAAAACGGATGCCAGCCAGAGTTTTATACGTTATCAACCAATGGGTGCGATTCTCGCGGTGATGCCGTGGAATTTCCCCTTTTGGCAAGTGTTCCGCTTTGCTGCACCAGCGCTAATGGCGGGAAATGTCGGTTTACTCAAACATGCTTCCAACGTGCCGCAGTGCGCCTTGGCAATTGAAGATATTATCCGACGGGCAGGTTTTCCTGAAGGTGCGTTTCAAACTCTATTAATAGGCGCTGCTAAAGTTGCCGATTTAATGGCTGATGACCGCATAAAAGCTGCTACCTTGACCGGAAGCGAACCAGCAGGTGCATCCCTCGCCGCCGCCGCCGGTAAACAAATCAAAAAAACCGTTTTGGAATTAGGAGGAAGTGACCCGTTTATTGTGTTAGAAAGTGCTGACTTAGAGACAGCAGTTGTCACAGCTACTACAGCGCGGATGTTGAATAACGGGCAATCATGTATTGCAGCGAAACGTTTTATTGTCGTAGAAGCGATCGCAGACAAATTTGAAAAATTACTTTTAGAAAAATTTGAGGCGCTCAAAGTTGGCGATCCCATGCAACCAGATACCGATTTAGGCCCATTGGCAACTCCTGGTATTCTCCAGGATTTAGATCAACAAGTTCAAAATGCTATTAACAGTGGTGGTAAAGTCCTCACCGGTGGAAATCCTTTATCAGATCGTTCTGGAAACTTTTATCCACCAACGATTATCATAGATATCCCGCCTGAAGCACCAATTGCCAAAGAAGAATTCTTTGGCCCGGTAGCCTTGTTATTCCGGGTTCCAGATATCGATACTGCCATTAAACTCGCTAATGACATCCCCTTTGGCTTAGGTGCAAGTGCTTGGACAACCAACAACCAAGAGAGCGATCGCTTGGTTGAGGAAATTGAAGCAGGTGCCGTGTTTATTAACAGTATGGTCAAATCCGATCCTCGGTTGCCCTTTGGTGGCATCAAGCGTTCTGGATATGGCAGAGAATTGAGTATCCAGGGTATACATGAGTTTGTCAATCTTAAAACCGTGTGGGTTAAATGATTAGTCATTGGTCATTGGTCATTGGTCATTAGCCAAAAAAATGACAAATGACTAATGACGAAGGACAAAGGACAAATGACTAAATAAATAGTTAGGAAATAAAATGAATACAGCAGAATTATTGGTGCAGTGCCTAGAAAATGAAGGAGTGCAATATATTTTTGGACTCCCTGGCGAAGAAAACCTGCACGTTTTGGAAGCACTAAAACATTCTTCGATTAAATTTATTACAACTCGTCATGAACAGGGTGCAGCATTTATGGCGGATGTCTACGGACGCCTGACAGGAAAAGCCGGAGTATGTCTTTCTACTCTTGGCCCTGGGGCAACCAACTTGATGACTGGGGTAGCAGATGCTAACCTCGATGGTGCGCCCTTAGTGGCGATTACCGGTCAAGTGGGAACAGATAGAATGCATATTGAATCCCATCAATATTTAGATTTGGTGGCAATGTTTGCACCTGTTACCAAGTGGAACAAGCAGATTGTACGACCGAGTATTACACCAGAAGTAGTCCGGAAAGCATTTAAGCGATCGCAATCTGAAAAACCTGGTGCAGTTCACATCGATTTACCAGAAAATATTGCTGCTATGCCCGTCGAAGGCAAACCTTTGCGTAAGGATAATAGCGAAAAAACTTATGCATCTTTTGCTAGCATTCGGGCCGCCGCCGCCGCAATTTGCCAAGCAGTAAACCCATTAATCTTAGTAGGAAATGGGGCAATTCGCGCTCAGGCAAGTGATGCTGTAACACAATTTGCCACATTGCTGAATATACCTGTTGCTAATACCTTCATGGGTAAAGGTGTGATTCCCTACACACATCAATTAGCTTTGTGGTCAGTGGGATTACAGCAAAGAGATTACATTACTTGTGGCTTTGATAACACAGATTTAGTAATTGCGATCGGCTATGATTTGATTGAGTTTTCCCCCAAAAAATGGAATCGTAATGGTGAAATTCCCATTGTGCATATTGGGGTAAGTCCGGCGGAAATTGATAGTAGTTATATTCCCAACGCCGAAGTTGTGGGAGATATTTCAGATTCCCTCTATGAAATCTTAAAATTAGCAGACAGACAAGGTAAACCCGATCCTTTTGCCATTAGCTTAAGATCAGAGATTCGGGCTGATTACGAACAGTACGCCCATGATGACGGATTTCCGATTAAGCCGCAAAAGTTAATTTATGACTTACGGCAAGTGATGGGCCCAGATGATATCGTCATCTCAGATGTTGGCGCACATAAGATGTGGATGGCCCGTCATTATCATTGCCATAGCCCTAATACTTGCATTATTTCTAACGGCTTTGCGGCTATGGGTATTGCCATTCCCGGCGCTTTAGCAGCAAAACTCGTTCATCCTAAGCGCAAAGTTGTTGCTGTAACAGGCGATGGCGGCTTTATGATGAATTCCCAAGAATTAGAAACAGCCTTGCGTGTCGGTACATCTTTTGTCACCATAATTTTCAATGATGGTGGCTATGGATTAATTGAGTGGAAGCAAGAAAATCAATTTGGCAAAGGAAACTCATCTTTTGTACATTTCAGTAATCCTGATTTTGTCAAATTAGCCGAAAGCATGGGTTTAAAAGGCTACCGAGTTGAATCGGCTTTAGATTTGATTCCGGTACTCAAAGAAGCCCTCGCTCAAGATGTGCCCGCCGTGATAGATTGTCCCGTAGATTATCGAGAGAATCACCGCTTCAGTCAAAAAGCCGGCGAGTTGAGTTGTGCGTTGTAAAAATTAGAGACGCGATTAATCGCGTCTGTACAAGAGTTAGGAGTTAGAAGTTATTTATTATTCCTAATTCCTTTAGTGTTTTGTTAGGGTGCGTTACGCTATAGGCTAACGCACCGCTTTACTTCACTTCATTTCATTTATAGAGATATTTCTTTTTCTTCTCCTTCTTCGTGTCCTTCTCTGACGAGACGCTGCGCGAATGCATCCTTAGTGGTTCGTTAAAAAACTACGAGTATCAAAGACTCATTCACGAGTATCAAAGACTCGTTCACGAGTATCAAAGGCTCGTTCACGAGTATCAAAGACTCGTAGGGGACTTCCAGAAAATAAATTATCCAATTTACTCAGATCATATTTTTCTTTCTCCCCCAGCAAGAACTGCTCCCTGCCCCCCTGCCTACACCACGATAGAATATTTTTTTAGTTGGAAGTCTCTAGAGCAAAATATATTATGCCCCTACAATGATTTTGAATCCTAGAAGTTAGTACAGTGGTGCGTTACGCCAAAGGCTAACGCACCCTACTAAAAATAGAAGTTAGAATATACGTACATCAGGCTTAGGTGGATCTTTACCGCTTGTGCTGGCGTAATTGCTCTACTATATAGTCTTCCAATTCTTGCCTTTCTCTCTTACTGGCATTTCGTTGATAAGTTCTTCCTGTTTCTTGCATAAACTTGCGTTTCTCGTTTAGAGAAGATTTGATACCTCCAGTGCCTTGCAGCTTTTGCTGTAATTCTTCCCAAGTCTTTTCACCTACACTTTCGCCTAGTTTTACTAGTACCTTTGGTAGTAATGTTTTTGCCTCTCTTTGAAAATCTTCTTCTGTCTCAAGGGAAGCTAAATCTATATTGCTGAAGTCGATATCGATTTGAAACTTACTCATAGAATTATCTTGTTCTTTTAACTATTATTACCACTATAGGGGGAAGATAGGTTTTACTTTACTGCCAATGCTAGTACAGTATGGCGTAAATCCAGATACCATCTAAATTAACAAGGACAAGCTGCTTTAAGCAAATTACCCTTGTCAATGATTGCAGGAAGGAACTCTGTTAAAGACCATCAACATACATTGGATAAAAATTCTGCTCTTGAGTGTGCTATTATCACCTTGCATCTTTGTTAAAAAATCATTTGTTTGGGATAAAACGCAAATTCTGACGATTAAATCTCACGTTTAATCAGTAAAATAAGTTTTTACAAGTGATTTCAGATTGCTAGATCATAAGGTTTTTAAATATAGTTAATACCTGCACAGCCAGGTTAGGAATATTAAAAATGCTATCTTAAAGGCAAAGGTCATTTGCTCAATTATTGAGGAAAAAACTATGACTACAGCGCTCATAGAGGCTAATTCTATCGAGTCATTGCTAGGTAAAGAGGCTGAAGACTTGCTTACCTACAAAGCAAAAGTTCCTACTGATTTACTACATTTGCCTGGGCCAGACTTTGTAGATCGCATCTGGCTCAACAGCGATCGCAACCCGCAAGTAATACGTAATCTTCAATTACTTTATTCTACTGGTCGTCTTGCATATACTGGGTATCTGTCTATTTTACCGGTAGACCAAGGGATTGAACACTCAGCAGGTGCGTCTTTTGCGCCCAATCCGATTTACTTTGACCCAGAAAATATTATCAGGCTAGCGATCGCCGCAGGTTGCAATGCGGTTGCTACCACTTTGGGGACATTAGGTATCGTTTCGCGCAAGTATGCCCACAAAATCCCCTTTATTGCCAAAATCAACCACAACGAATTGCTAACTTTCCCCAATCAATTTGACCAGGTATTGTTTGCTGATGTAGAACAAGCTTGGAATTTAGGAGCAGCTGCCGTTGGTGCAACAATTTACTTTGGTTCAGAGCATTCTACCAGACAAATTCAGGAAATCAGCAAAGCTTTTAAACGCGCCCATGAACTGGGGATGGTGACAATTCTCTGGTGCTATCTGCGGAACAATGCTTTTAAGCAAGATAAAGATTATCACCTTGCGGCTGACCTCACCGGACAGGCGAATCATTTGGGTGTGACGATTGAAGCCGACATTATCAAACAAAAGTTAGCTGAAAATAACAATGGTTACGGAGCAATTGCTAAAGCTACTGGCAAGAGTTACGGCAAAACCGATGAGCGGATTTACACAGAATTGACAACCGATCACCCAATTGATTTAGCTCGTTACCAGGTACTAAATTGCTACGCTGGGCGTGTAGGACTGATTAATTCTGGTGGCGCGACTGGTAAAAATGACTTCGCAGAAGCAGTTCGCACGGCTGTAATTAATAAACGCGCTGGTGGTTCAGGATTAATTTCTGGGCGAAAGACCTTCCAACGCCCCTTTGAAGAAGGTGTAAAACTGTTTCATGCCATTCAAGATGTTTATTTGTCGCCAGATGTGACGATAGCTTAGGGAGTGGGGAGTGGGAAAGAGGCAGAGGGGCAGGGTGCGGGGGGCAGAGGGGAAAATTCTTCTCCCCTGCTCCCTGCTCCCTTGCTTCTTCCCCTGCCTCCCCATTCTTATCTAACGTTTCTCAATAAGAAATCTGGCTGACCACAACTTTTTCGCGATCGCTTCAAAATCTCGGCGCTACAAATACTAGGTTCGCCGTTTTTGGAATAACAAAAGAAGACTTCTTGCAAAAATCTTCCTGAACCAGAACAAAAAGGTGCTATACCATCAGCAGTAATTTGATTATTCGCGCTCACAAATGAATTTTTAAAATTTGTAATTGTGGTACGCACGGGTTTATTAGGGCGATTGTAAGCTGCGGGAATAGCGATCGCATCTTTTAAATTTTTACTCAATGCCAAGTATTCCGCAGGAGTTTTCCCCGAACAAGTACCATGTTTTTCCCATTCATGATCGTAAAGTTTATTACTAGGATATAAATTGGGAAATTGCCGCCTTACTTCCGATGGTAATTTTTGTGTGGAACAATTAGCGGGATAACCAGTTTGATACTGTGGCCACAAACCATG
Source organism: Nostoc sp. ChiVER01 (assembly GCF_034531155.1). Classification (NCBI taxonomy): domain Bacteria; kingdom Bacillati; phylum Cyanobacteriota; class Cyanophyceae; order Nostocales; family Nostocaceae; genus Nostoc; species Nostoc sp. ChiVER01. The sequence goes on from NZ_JAVRBS010000021.1 coordinate 19,972, forward strand.
TAGTACAAAACCAAGTTTCTTTCCAGAACCGCACTGCTGTTGGTCACGGCTACCATTTGCTGCACAATAATCCGGCGACCAAGAGAGTGTCAGTACATAAAAATCAAATTTGCCTGGAGTACCGCGATTTTGAGCAACAGCAGCATTAGGTATAAAAAGACTAGTAATTAACAGAGAAGATGTGACAAAAAGTTTCTTAATCTGCATATAAACAATTAATTTATTCTAAAAGTAAAGTTATACATAATACATGGTTAAGAGTCAAGAGATGAAACCACTTCGCGGAGTTATTAGTCATTAGTAACTCTCCCTTGCTCCCTTATCTCCCCACTCCCCAATTCCTAACGAATTCAGAAAAGCAAATCTTGGTAGGAATTCTGGGATATCCTTAGATTAGTGAAAGATTTGCCAAAAATAGTAAGAATGAAGCTGGCAGCAAGAGTAAGTCAGGTAACACCTTCATTAACCTTAGCGATCGCAGCCAAGGCTAAGGCACTGAAGGCGGAAGGAATAGATGTTTGTAGTTTTAGTGCTGGAGAACCAGATTTTGATACTCCAGCGCATATTAAAGCCGCAGCAGTCAAAGCTTTGGAAGAAGGCAAAACCAAGTATGGTGCAGCAGCCGGAGAACCAAAGTTAAGGGAAGCGATCGCCCATAAGCTTAAAATTGATAACGGTCTTGATTACAAGTCAGAGAATGTCATCGTCACCAATGGCGGTAAGCATTCTCTGTACAACTTAATCGTGGCATTGATCGATCCAGGCGATGAAGTCATCATCCCCGCACCTTACTGGCTAAGTTATCCAGAAATGGTGACATTAGTCGGCGGAGTTTCCAAAATTGTCCCTACAGATGCAAGTACGGGCTATAAAATTACTCCCGAACAACTCCGTAAAGCCATCACCCCCAAGACAAAGTTATTTATCCTCAACTCTCCATCTAATCCTACGGGGATGGTTTACACGCCAGATGAAATCAAAGCACTGGCGCAGGTAGTAGTTGATGCAGATATCTTTGTCGTCTCTGATGAGATTTACGAAAAGATTCTCTACGACGGTGCAGAACATATCAGCATCGGTTCTCTTGGGAAGGAAATTTTTGACCGCACTTTGATTAGTAATGGGTTTGCGAAAGCTTATTCTATGACTGGGTGGCGTCTCGGCTATTTAGCGGGGCCTGTGGAAATCATTAAAGCAGCGAGTTCCATCCAAGGACATAGTACATCTAACGTGTGTACCTTTGCCCAATATGGTGCGATCGCAGCCCTACAAAGTCCTCAAGATTGTGTCGAAGAAATGCGCCAAGCCTTCGCCAAACGCCGACAGGTAATGTTAGACAGACTCAACGCCATTCCCGGATTGAGTACTGCAAAACCAGATGGCGCTTTTTATCTGTTTCCTGATATCAGCAAAACCGGTCTAAAATCTTTAGAATTTTGTGACGCTTTGCTAGAAAAACATCAAGTTGCAGTTATTCCCGGAATTGCTTTTGGCGCTGATGACAACATTCGCCTTTCCTACGCCACAGATATGGCGACGATTGAAAAGGGAATGGATAGATTAGAGAAATTTGTCAAGTCGCGTATTTAGTTAGTTGTCATTTGTGAGGAGAATTTAGCAACTCTCCAATTTTTCACTCCACCTTTTCCGATTCAGAAGAAAGGGTGGAGTTCATTTTTAAACCCGAAGTTCCGAGTTCTGAAATTTAAATTAATTCCAGTACCATCAAGCTGAATTTTGCATCAAAGAGTATGGTTGAATCAAAATCTGTACCGGAATCCCCAATTGTTGATGCAAACCTCGAATCATCTCCAAGGTTAGCGCCTGCTTGCGATGCAAAATGTCGGCAATTTCTGCTTTACTGCCAATAACAGGCTCTAATTCATCTACAGACAACCCACGAGATTCGAGATAATATAAGATTGCTTCAATAGGATCTGGTGCTTCAATTGGGTAATGCCTTTGCTCGTATGCTTCCACCAGCGTAGTTAAAACTTCCAATCGGTCAGACTCTGGTGTATTTAGTTCTGCATCAAACAATTTTTCAATTTCATCAAGCGCAGCACGATAATCAGCTTCGGTGCGAATTGGACGAGTTTCAAGCATAGGTATTACTGTCTCAGAAACTTGTTGCATCTACGTTATCGTATTCTTTATGCGTTCCCAGAAAACGAATAAAAATAATTCCAATATCATAACGAATGTAAACAATTAAGCAGTAATCATTACCTTTGATATTAAAAACAACACGATTATTAGCAATAATACTGGCATTGCGATAAGTACTTTTGATATCTGCCGGACTATCCCATTCTGCACGAGCTGCTTCATCAAACCAAGCCTTTAATGACTGTTCGGCATCGGGATATGCTTCCCAAAATTTTCGTAACGTGCTGCGGGCAATGATTCGCATAATCAGGTAATTACAGCGTTACGATACATAAATATACTTAAAATCTTTACCAATGACAAATGACAACTGAACGTCACCGTCCCCCGATACTTAAACCAAATGAATTCTACACATTCCGCAGCTATTTCCAAATGAAATTCGCTCCTGCTGATATTTTGCGGGAATTAGGAGTAACTTTAACTAAATCTTCAATCAATTTACCTGTCGCTGCTTCAGAATTACTGACTCGACTACTAGATTTACACCAACGCCTAGAAGAAGCGATCGCTCGTGTTAGTCTAACTAGTGAAGCCGCTAGACGAGAGGTACTAATTGCACCCATTTTATTAGAAGTAGCGCACATCACAAAAGCAATAGTTAATATTGAGTACCCTATTGAAGTAAACCAGTATCTTAGAGGTGACTTAGACTACTATCTTCAGTCAAAACACAATATCTTAGTGGTAGAAGCAAAACAAGCAGACTTAACACGGGGATTTACCCAGTTAGCAACAGAGTTGATTGCTTTAGATACATGGGTAGAATCAGATGAGCCAATTTTGTATGGTGCTGTGACTACTGGGGATATTTGGCAGTTTGGTAGTTTTGATCGTCAAGAACGGAAAGTAACTCAAGATTTAATGTTGTATCGCGTGCCAACTGATTTAGAAATTTTGATGCAGATTTTAGTGGGAATTTTGATACAAAGCGAAACAGATGCGACGCCTCAAGCATCTACTTCTGAAGTTGGTTGATGATTTCCAGTGTTTTTTGGTGATCCTCTATTTTTCCTTGGTGTTTAAAAATATCTGCGGCTTGCTGGAAGTCAGTAATTGCCCCCTTTTTATCTCCCAATTCAGAGCGGGTAATACCCCGGTTGTAGTAGACTAGGGCATCATTAGGATTAATCCGCAAAGCTTGGTTGTAATCTTCCATTGCCCCCTTGTTATCTCCCAATTGTGCGCGGGCAAGACCCCGGTTGCTGTAAGCTTTGGCATAGTTGGGATTAATCCGCAAAGCTTGGTTGAAATCTTCCATTGCCCCCTTTTGATCTCCCAATTGGGCACGGACAACACTCAAGTTGGTGTAAGCTTCTGCATAGTTGGGATTAATTCGCAAAGCTTGGTTGTAATCTTCTATTGCCCCCTTGTTATCTCCCAAATCAGCGCGGACATTTCCCCGGTTATAGTAAGTTTCGGCATGGTTAGGATCAATCTGCAAAGCTTGGTTGTAATCTTCCATTGCCCCCTTTTTATCTCCCAAATCATCGCGGACAACACCCCGATTGTAGTAGGTTGAGGCATCATTGGGATTAATCCGCAAAGCTTGATTGTAATCTTCCATTGCCCCTTTTTCATCTCCCAATTTAGAGCGGGCAACACCTCGGTTGATGTAGGCTAGGGCATATTTAGGATTGAGGCGGATTGCTTCAGTATAAGCTGCGATCGCTCCTTGCAAATCTCCTTTCTTTATCTTATCCAAACCCTGATTAAAGAAGTCTTCAGCCGTGAGTATCGCAACTTTTAAAGCATCACTTAGACCAATTCCCAATAATTTTATGTCGATAGCATAACTGGGCTGATTAATAGTTACAGTAGTGGTAAATGTAGTCAAGGCTCCTATGGCAAAGGTTTTTGCAACCTCTATCGACAATTGAGGAAACAAGAATTCTCTTATAAATAACATAAAGAATAAATGTTATTGTTGAGTGATTATACAAAATAATACAGGTACTAAATAAGTTAACTCTCTATTCTTGGCGCTCTTGGCGTACTTGGTGAACCAGCGCTGTAGGCGGGTTTCCCACCGTAGGCGACTGGTGAACCCGAAGGGCGGTTCGTTTAATATTCTATGCATCTTCATATAGAATTGGTATAAGCATCACAATATGTAAAATAGTCCATTACGCTACTGAACATTTTTTAATTGCAAGTCTTTTAACCTGATGTTCAGTGTTCAGGGTTCTCAGCCTTATGTTTTGTGTTCCGATCTTGAAGTTCTGAATTGTAAGCTCGAAGTTTCGCGCATTCATACAAATAACCGCGCTACAGTGCAAACAAAATTCGGTAACAGAGGTGAAGATAAGTCATCTGTTGCGAATAATGTTGCCACTAATTTCAGAACTGCTTTTTCTCGGCGATACACTTCAACCTGTTGTAATTGCCAGTTCAAAATCCAATATTCTTGAACTCCTCTAGAAGCGTATAATTTTAGCTTAACTTCCCGGTCGCGTCGCTCGTTTTGTACTCCAGGAGAAAGTACTTCTACAACCAGTTCTGGCGCTCCTGTTAAATGTCCTTCATTATCAAGTAAAATGGCAAGGCGTTCTTTACTTACCCAAACCACATCGGGAATAACATTATCTGCATCAGTAAAAATAATTCCTGGTGTTGGCACAGTCTCACCAAGACCTGTTGAGAGTGACCAATCTCTTAATTCTCCACAAATATTTGCTGTGGCTTTCTGATGTCCCCAATGCGGTGCCCTAGTCACAAATAATTCTCCATCGATAATTTCATAGCGATTACCGTTATCTGGCAACAACTCTAAATCTGCACTTGTCCAACGTACCTGTTCATAAATACTTTGACTCATCCGAACCCCTTAAATATTGAGAATAATGTCATTTGTCATTTGCTAATGCCCCTTACCTTTACATTAACTCCATTTCCTGCAAACCTTGGCGCAGTCTCTTCGCCTCTTCGGGATTATATCTTTCGTGAAGGGCGATCGCTTTTCTAAAAGCTGTTAAACTATCTTGATGATTGCCAACTTTCAGCAACACTACTCCTAAATTTTGATAGGCTTCGGCATAGTTGGGATTTAAGGCGATCGCATTTTGATAATATGCGATCGCATCTGTAAATAAACCCAAGGCTTTAAATATCATCGCCAAATTATAATGTCCAAAAACAAAATTAGGGTCAATTTTCAAAGTTGTGGCGTAAGCAGTTTTCGCACCTTTTAAATCTCCTGCTGCTTTGAGTAAGTTACCCAAGTTAATGTATACTCCTAGTTTGAGCATGGGGTAAATTGGCAATTTGATCGCAGCTTGATAATGAGAAATAGCCTGTGGGAATTTTTGCAACCTACTGTAAGCAATGCCTAAATGATAGTGGAGTTCATATAAAATATCGTAGTTTTCTTCAGCAGTAGTAATTCCATGTCTGAGCAACTCCATACCTTGGGTAATTTTCCCAGTTTCCACATACAATGCCCCTAATTTACTGCAAACATAGGGATCATCAGGATGAGTAGCGAGAAACCCTTCCATTGCTGTAGCTGCTTTGGCATATTTGTTATTTTGAGCGATCGCACTTTTTTGATATCCTATGTGTAAAAGTGCCACTCCTGGTAAATAACCTACTTGCCAATGAGGTTCTTTGGCTATAATTGCTGATACGCTATCATCCACTAAGGCATGATAAGGACGGTCAAAGCGAATATCTGGATGATTGCGAAACAGCCTGGAAACCAGAGAATAGGGAGATTGTTCTGCACCAATTTCGTGGCGAACGAGGTTAATGAGCAGGTATTCGTCTCTTGCGATCGCTTCTCGCAACTGCGGTACAATTGTTGGTGCGAGAGTTTCATCAGCATCTAATACCAGAATCCAATCACCAGTAACATATTTTAGAGCTGCATTGCGAGCAGCACTGAAGTCATTACACCATTTAAAATGATAGACTTTCGCACCGAGTTGTTGAGCAATATTCGGAGTGCGATCAATAGAGCCTGTATCCAAGACTACCATTTCATCTACCACTTTTCGGACACTGCTCAGGCATTTAGGCAGTGTTGCTGCTTCATTTTTCACAATCATGCACAGACTGAGTTTCATATTGTCAATAGATTCTGGTTCAAATTTTTTGCTTGTAATGACCAACTTTTATTTTGTGCCGATATAGCATCAGACCATCATAAGGCGAGTTTTTGACAAAGGACAGTTATTTGTCAAGAGTTACTCTCCCACTCTTTCTATTCCATACTGTTTTATCCCAAAGACTTGCTCAGAGCATCGCAAGAGACGGAGTATGCACCAATGACTACTTAATCAAAAATCTTCAAGTTTTACAAATAAAGGCAGAGGGCAGATGGCAGATGGCAGAAGGGAAGAAAAAGATAAATAAAAACTTTAGTTCTGGGTTTAAAGCCCAGTTTAAACAAAGATGTTTTTCGAGGCGCGCAGCGCGAGGAAAAACAGCGTCCTTGCTTCAATCCCACTATGAGTAAGGGTGGGTTCCTTCTGCCCTCTGCCCTTGTACTTCTGCCTTCTGAATTGTTAGACAAGTTAACTGAAACTAACTCAAGATATATTTTAGTTTTTTGACAATATTTCTAAATAAGGCTAAAAAATCTTAACAGGCTAAGTCTCTACAAAGCTTGCTATATTAAGCTGTAAAGTGTAATTTTGTATTCATGTCACACTAGTCTTTACCGATAATGGCGATCCGAGTCGATTTAAAATTATAGAAAATCGCCCCTTCCATGTACCTAATCCTCTAAATACGTCTACACTCAAAATAATAAAGTTATCTAATATATTTATGGTTAATGATTAATAAGATTTTAAACTAGATGTTACCCTTTTTTAATGTTTATATAACTATTATACGCATTATATAGAGAATCATATATAATGAAAAACCCCTTCGGCAGAACAGCAAATTTATTTCGCCAAAATCTTAAAGATTATTTGCGATCGCTTAACGTTTGGTTTTTAGATACACCAGAAAGGGCACTCTTAGAAGCTCAACAAGCCGCTCAGAGAATTAAAAACATTGAAATAGAACATTTTGACGGCAAAAAAATATCTTCACAATCAGTAAATTATACTGAAAATGTGATGTCTTATTGGCAAGGATACCTCGATAAGAATTTAACTATTATCAAATTAAGACTTATAGAGTTTCGTCTTAGTCGCAAAATTTTAAATCTCTCCAATTCTGTATTGTTAGAAAATCTCAAAATTATTGATGAAGTTGTAGAGAGGTACGCTGTAAAAGATGAAATAATTAGCAACAATGCGTTAATCTCAATTTCTCAACCACTACAGGTTAACCAGAGCGAAGTCAACAAACAGTTATCATCTAATCTTAATCAGACCCAACCTCAACCTCCATATCAACAAGCTAGATTACTATCGAGGTCTATGGGTCAAAAACTGAATAGAATCAAAATAGATTTTGTACCGCAGACCGAAGAAGAGTTTATTAGAAATCACCGACTTTCTAAAAATAGAACAAAAATTTCTATTAGATTTATATTAACGTTAATTATTGTACCATTTTTAACCCAACAATTATCTAAAAACTTTTTAGTATATCCCATATTAGAAAAAAACAGAGAAATCAGTATAAATCAAGTTTTTCTAAATTCTGATATGGAAAAAGAAGCTCTCCATGAATTACATCATTATCAACAAATCTTAAAGTTTGAATATTTTCTAAATCAAGCACCACCAATTTCTTCAGAAGCAATAACAGAAAAGATAAAAGATAGAGCCATTGAGATAGCTGAGGAATTTCACATAAAACAGAATAGTGTTATTAGTAATGTATTCGCTGATTTAATATCACTAATTTCTTTTAGTATAATTATCATCATAAGCAAAAAAGAAATTGTGCTTGTAAAATCTTTTCTAGATAATATTGTTTATGGACTAAGTGATAGTGCTAAGGCTTTTTTAATCATTCTCTCTACAGATTTATTTGTAGGATTTCACTCACCAGAAGGGTGGGAGGTTATTCTTGAAGGATTAGCAGAACATTTAGGGCTACCGGGCAATAAAACCATAGTATTTTTCTTTATTGCTACATTTCCGGTAATTTTAAACACTATCTTTAAATACTGGATATTTAGTTATCTGAGTCGCTTATCTCCGTCGGCATTAGCTACATTAAAAGAGATGGACGAGGGTAATTGATAATTGCTAATTCGTAATTCGTAATTATTTTGGCGTATTTGTCTCTTGATTCGCTAGGCTATGTATATCCTGGTTCTTCTAAAGTGTACTATGGATTTTGAAAGCAAAGCTAATGCCCCAACTCCTACAGACAACATAGATTTTGCTCAACCAACTACTAGCCGTAAGCCGTTAGAATTGCTGCGAGATACTGAGGCTTTGCTACGCCGCCCAACCGTAGCAACACTGTCGCTGATTTTGCCACCAAAACTGAGCAATAAATTCCATGCGGCGTCATCTTTGGCAGACGATTCTTTTAAGGAATTGGCAGAAATTGACCTAGACAATATTAGTGATTTTGAACTGCGACATGCACGAATTGGTATTGGCTTAAGCTTTGTTGGTTTTGGGGCGCTAATGATATTAGTACTGCTGCTGTACTTAAACACGTTGCGTCCAGAACTCAGGGCGGGTGAGCAAATTCGGCAGTACTGGTATCAATATGTTTGGTTTGTCAGTTTGGGTGTTGCAGGGATGTTTATGTTGGGACGTGAAGCGATGCGTCCTATGCCAAGGCGACGGAAATCAAAATAGCAAGTGCTGAGTAAAAGTAATTCGTAACAGCCTACGGGTTCGCGTAGCGTGTTACAGACTGACACTGCACCTATTTTGCTTGAGAATAGGGGTACGCCTATGTCATTAAGTTTTATAACAGGAATTTAGAAAGAATCACAAAGCTTGCCGATGATTGAAGAGGGACTTAAACTCTCAGAATTGGTTAAAACTTATGAATCACGATGCTTTCATTGTTCCACCAGGTTCAAAGATTTCTCTGAAAAAAAACTATGATCCAGCCTATAAGACTGAGTTTCATGAAAAAGCTGATGCTGCAACTAAATTACAGGCAGATATTGAACGATTAGCAAATTACCAAAATATTCTCTACGCTCAAAATACATATTCCTTGTTGATTATTTTTCAGGCAATGGATGCTGCTGGTAAAGATAGCACAATTAAACATGTGACCTCTGGTGTAAATCCGCAAGGATTTCAGGTGTTTAGTTTCAAGGGGCCCAGTGCGGAAGAATTAGACCATGACTATCTGTGGCGAACAACTAAGGCTTTACCAGAAAGAGGTCGAATTGGAATATTCAACCGTTCATACTATGAAGAAGTGCTAGTAGTTCGCGTCCATCCAGAAATGCTGAAAAAACAACAACTTCCCCACTTACCTGAAGGGAATAAAATATGGAAGCAGCGTTTTAAAGAAATTAATAACTTTGAAAAATATTTGGTAAATAATGGTATTATTGTCCTGAAGTTTTTTCTCAATGTTTCAAAAGCAGAGCAGAAGAAACGCTTCTTACAACGGATTGATTTTCCTGAAAAAAATTGGAAGTTTTCAGATAGCGATGCCCGAGAACGAGCTTTTTGGGATGATTATATGAATGCTTATGAAGAAGTTTTTAATAATACTAGTACTAAATGGGCCCCGTGGTATATTATTCCAGCCGATCGCAAATGGTTTACACGACTGACTGTTGCCAATATCATCTGCACAAAATTAGAAGAACTAAATCTGCAATACCCAACAGTTAGTGAGGAACATAAACAGCAACTTTTACAGGCAAAACGCATTTTAGAACAGGAGGATTGAGTTATCTATTTAATAAAAAAAAGGTAAAAGTAACATAAATATACTGTGTAATGGATTTAAATTTAAAATTTATCTTTAAATTTATTAATAATTTTTGTAATCAAAGAAATTTGTCTGAATAGTGACAGCCAAAAAATCATGACTCAGATGGCAGAAAATGCCAAAAATCATCTACCTCACTTTCATAATGCTGCCTTTGATATTGTGGCGATCGCAGCCTCCGCAGGAGGTTTAACTGCTTTAATTAAAGTGTTATCGACTCTACCTCCAGAATTTACAGCCGCGATCGCTATTGTGCAACACCTCGCACCCGAACATCCGTCGTTCATGGCAGAAATTCTCAGTCGGCGCACGGCTATTAAAGTCAAACAGGCACAAGAGGGAGATTGCCTTACCCCAGGAACGGCTTACATTGCTCCACCTAATCATCACTTGTTGGTTAACGGTGATGGCACTCTTTCCTTATCACAGTCGGAATCAGTACATTTTTTACGTCCCTCGGCTGACCTATTATTTAAATCGGTTGCAGCCACTTATAAAAATAGAGCCATCGGTGTTGTGCTAACTGGAACGGGTAGTGACGGCGCGATGGGAGTAGAAGCGATTAAGAAAATGGGCGGTATCATCATTGTTCAAGACACAAAAACCGCCGAATTTTCTGGGATGCCTTCCGCCGCAATTCAAACTGGCAACGTAGATTTTATTCTCCCCCTCGATGAAATTTCCAGCACCCTAGTAACTTTAGTCATGGGAGAATTTTACTAAGCTGAGGGGCTGAAGAATATATTTTAAAATGCAACTTGGTGTCAACATAGTTTAAGTTATATCTTGCACCTGCCACTTTCCCACTAGGAATAAATTCTCTGGCTAGTAGCGTAAGTTTACTAGGCGTGGACTCCAATCCTTCCTTATTCAGTCTTCTTTGGAAGACTTTAGCCATAAGCCTCAGAACTAATTCTGAGGCAGTTGTTGGGACTGGTGCAAGTTTTAAATTAACGTCATTAATGAGGCTTAGAACTCCTTTAATGAGCCTTTGATACTCATTAATGAGCCTTTAATACTCATTAATGAGGCTTAGAACTTCTTTAATGAGTCTTTGATACTCGCAGACGCAGTTCATAACTCCACTCATTTGCCCCCAGCCCACTGCCCCTACCCTATGACTTCCCCAGAAAAAGACCCCGAATTTGAAAATTTACTAGTTTATCTCAGACAAAGCCGGGGATTCGATTTTACAGGCTATAAGCGCTCAACTTTGATGCGTCGCGTATGCAGGCGAATGCAGTCATTGAGCGTAGAGAACTTTGGAGATTATCTAGACTACTTAGAAGTTGATCCAGAAGAATTCAATTATCTTTTCAACACTATCCTAATTAACGTCACCGCTTTTTTTCGAGATTCCTCAGCTTGGCAATATCTAGCAGAGCAAGTGTTGCCTAATCTGATTAAAAATAAAAAAAGTTCTGACCAAATCCGCATCTGGAGCGCTGGTTGTGCTTCTGGGGAAGAAGCTTATACCCTGGCAATGTTGATGGCTGAAATATTGGGAGCAGAGGAATTTCGCCAACGAGTGAAAATCTATGCCACAGATGTAGATGAAGAGGCTCTCAATCAGGCACGTCTTGCTACGTATTCAGCAAAAGAAATTCAGGCTGTGCCAGATCAACTGCGACAGAAATACTTTGAGGTTGTTGGGAACCGCTATGTCTTCCGCCAAGACTTGCGCCGCTCAGTAATTTTTGGTCGCCACGATCTGCTTCAAGATGCACCCATTTCGCGCTTAGATTTGCTGGTTAGCCGCAATACCATGATGTATTTTAATTCTGAGACTCAAGGACGAATTCTCGCCCGGTTTCATTTTGCACTAACTGATGCAGGCTATCTGTTTTTGGGAAAAGCGGAGATGCTATTAATGCATTCGAGTCTGTTTACGCCACTAGACTTAAAAAACCGGATATTTACTAAGGTATCGTCGGTTAATATCCGCAATCGTCTCTTAATTATGACAAATTCAGTAGATGACGAATCTAGTAGCCGTTTGTCTCGACATCTCCGGTTGCGAGATATGGGTTTTGACACAGCCCCAATCGCCCAAGTAGTCATTGATCACAATGGAACTTTGGTGCTGGTGAATGAGCAAGCGCGGAATTTATTTGCCCTTTCTCTCAGAGATTTAGCTCGTCCCTTCCAAGATTTGGAACTTTCCTATCGGCCAATTGAGTTACGATCGCTAATTGAACGGGCTTATAATGAACGCCGCCCCATCACCCTGACAAATGTAGAGCGTTATTTATCCAATACAGAAACCCAATATCTGGATGTGCGGATTACGCCTTTGCAAGACACCGACACCAATTTTTTAGGTGTAAGCATCGCTTTTCATGATGTCACCCGTTACATTAAACTCCAAGAGGCGCTGCAACGCTCCCGACAGGAATTAGAAACTACTAACGAAGAACTGCAATCCACCAACGAAGAATTAGAAACTACCAACGAAGAACTCCAATCTACTAACGAAGAATTAGAAACTACCAACGAAGAACTCCAATCTACTAACGAAGAATTGGAGACGATGAATGAAGAATTACAATCTACCAATGAAGAATTACAGACAATTAATAACGAGTTGAGCGAGCGCACCACAGAACTGAATCGTACTAATGTTTTCCTGATCTCTATTCTCAAAAGTCTCCAAACTGGAATAGTAGTAATTGATGGCAGCTTTAATATATCAATTTGGAATTACATGGTAGAAGATTTATGGGGCTTGCGAACTGATGAAGTTTTAGGACAGTCTATCTTCAGCCTAGACATTGGGCTACCCGTCGAGCAGTTGCGATCGCCCATTCGCGACTCCCTATCTGGGAAAAAACAGTTTCAAGAAATGATCCTCGATGCTACCAATCGTCGGGGTAGGCAAATAAAATGTTACCTGGCGATTACTCCATTGCTTGGCATCGAAATGCAGGGAGCAGTTTTGATGATGGCAGATGTGGAAAGCGTCAGCAGTATAATTTCTATTCAAGGAGTGGAAGAACGAAGGCAGCAGGATTAAAAAAGGCAGGGGGAAAAAGGGTTTTAACCTTGTTTATTTCTCTTGACATAAGTTTGCTTTTATTGTGCCGACTTACTACTAGACTGTGGCGAGATTTGCCTACTTTTAACAATGGGATTTTGTCTCTTGTTTGCTTGTATAGTTAATTTCGCCGATTAATTGCACACTGATTTTTATTAGTTAATTGCAAAATTGGGCTTGATATAAGTACAGTAACAGTTCGATTTGCTGTATGAGAATCTAGACCAGACTTTAAAAGTTGATTTATCAATATCCTTCTATTTTGGATTACATAGGTTTTACTTTGAACTGCAAGATATTTGGAAACAAGTTGTGCTACTTCTATACCTACATATCCACAATACCGTGACAAATTGGGAAGCTTCATAAATCCAATCAACATCAAACTTTTTCCAAAGCTAAAGAAAGTTTTTTATAGGCATCGAAAATAAGTCCTGGTATTCAAATCCAAGACCTCAATTGAAGTTACTACACACTAAAATGAACAAACTCGATCATCCCAATTGGCTGAAGTAAATCACCCAAAGAATTCCAATTACCTCAATAACGATTAAGAGGTTAGTGAAAAACCAGCCCTTTGTCATCTTGACCGACAGTGAAAAACAATAACCACGCTTGATTTACATTAATGATTTTAAAGTTTTTGAAATCAGGTCTAGAAACGAGTGAGCCAATTAAATATTTTCTAGGATAATTAAAATCAGTTTTTATAAGTTTGACTCTAAATTGTTTTATTTGTCAACTGAAGAAAATTTGTAAATCTAAAGTGTTTCTCTATAGGCTCAAACCCTGTCTGTGGAGTTTCATCAACAGAAATTTTGTATCATTTTTTTATTGTTTGTAAATTAATATAGATTATTGCAAATATGTTTTTGCAAATAATTGACATAAAAGAAAAGTAGTGAAAGCCGTACTAAGCAAGTAGGGTATTTTGGATTTGTGCAAGAAGTAGGCAATGTTTACAAAGGCCTATAACGCTCGAACGCGAACAGGGGCGATCGCACAAGAAGACTCGGTTTAGTTTCTTTAAAAGATGCGATCGCTTCAGTTAAAGATTATCTATCAAAATTTGATGCGTGTAGAGCCGTGTAATGTCTACGACAGGCTATTTGGCGTCGCTGTTGGAAGTTAATACGCACAAAGCCACCAATTATGCATAACCTGTTTTAAGTAAAACTTATGTTTTTTATAAACAGAAATTATAGATTAATAACTGAGAAAGTATTGCTTATTTGTAACGAAATTGTTATGTTTCTTTACATAAAGATACAAAAGCACCTAAATGCGTTAAACCACTGTTGATCAAGGTTTTGTAGATAACTATGCAGTTAAGCCTGCAATGTGCTTTGCCGAGTATCCATCAACGGCAAGAAAATCGCTATGCCTTTGCTAAAGCGATGTCTACGCCAATACTGCTAAGTACCTTTGTTAACAGCTAGACGCATTTACCTTCCGTCTTTACACATTTGATTTTCACATTCGATACAACTGTAATTTTCTTTTGGGAACATCTGCTATGTCTTTTACCATCCAGTCGGCTCAAAGTATTTTTCCCGGCACCCTAGTTGCTGACATTGTTCCAACTGTTGTTGAATCATTCTCTCAGCTCAATGCTGAAGATCAACTAGCATTACTCTGGTTTGCCTATACCGAGATGGGTAGAAGTATTACGGTTGCCGCTCCAGGAGCAGCTAACATGATCCTTGCACAAGGCTTACTCGAACAAATTAAACAGATGCCTTTTGAGGCTCAAACGCAAGTCATGTACGATTTGGCTAACCGTGCTGATACTCCCCTGTGCCGTTCCTATGCATCCTTCACCGTGAACATCAAGTTGGGCTTCTGGTATCAGTTAGGAGAATGGATGGCTCAGGGAATCGTTGCTCCTATCCCAGAAGGCTACAAGCTTTCTCTTAAAGCTGCTGATGTGTTGCAAGCAATCCGCAATGCTGATTCAGGTCAACAAATCACCATTCTACGAAATACTGTAATTAACATGGGATTCGACCCGAATGCTCCTGGTAGTTACAAAAAAGTATCAGAACCTGTGGCTCCACCCACAGCACCAGCATTTCGGACTAAAGTCACTATTGAAGGTATCAACGACGCTACAGTGTTGGGCTATATCAATAACATGAATGCCAATGACTTTGATGCTGCGGTTGCTCTGTTTCGCTCAGAAGGTGCTTTGCAACCTCCCTTTGAAAGACCGATTGTTGGTCAAGATGCAATCCGCGCTTATATGCGTGAAGAATGCCAAGGATTAAAGATGATCCCAGAGCGTGGTATATCTGAGCCAGTGGAAGATGGCTATACACAAGTTAAAGTCACAGGCAAAGTGCAAACCCCTTGGTTCGGCGCCAGTGTTGGGATGAATATTGCATGGCGGTTTTTGATAGATCCCCAAGGCAAAATCTTTTTTGTAGCGATTGACTTACTTGCTTCTCCGAAAGAACTGCTCAACCTAGTACGTAAATAAACCACTCTTTTAGAGGCACGGCAGTGCCGTGCCTCTATGAAAAACTTGAAGGAGCAACACCGCTAGCGTTCGCGTAGCGTCTCGTAGAGAAGCGGTAGCGACTCATCGAGCGTCATACTCAATATGCTTAAACAAAAAAGGGCTTATTTGGTATTTTCGTTGTGCGATCGCTCTTGAAAGCAACCGATACCATCGGCAATATTGTAAAAGATTGTTAAACAGTTTTAAGGTTAGTGCGGAGTTATTAAAAATCTCCGAATGAGAGCTATTTTCAGCAATTATCGATTAGATACTGTAATTTTCAGGTGAGAAATGGAGAGTTGGAAGGCAGGGTGTATGGATGCTGATGAACTTCTCAAACGCTATTGTGCAGGAGAGAGAAATTTCCCTGAAGTAAGCCTGCACTTAGTTAACCTCAGCGAGGTGTGTTTAGCTGGAATCAATTTGAATCGAGCTAACTTGACTAATGCGGCTTTATCACAGTCCAACCTGCGCCAAGCAAACCTGATCGAAGCCAATTTGACTGCGGCGGTTCTCTGGCGAACCGACTTCAGTGGAGCAAATATGATTTTGGCAAACCTCAAGGCTGCTAATCTGATACGGGCAACTCTTAGAAAAGTGGACTTGCACAAGGCATCTTTAACGAAAGCAGATTTGCGTTTAGCAGACTTGCGCTATGCCAACCTTAGTAATGCAAACTTGGCTGGGGCAGACTTGCGTTATGCCAACTTTACTGGTGCAAACTTGTCTGGGACAAATCTTAGTAGTGCAAACCTGACTGGGGCAAACTTGAGCAATACATATCTAAGTCATACCAATCTTGCCAAAGCTATTTTGTACAAAACTGATCTAAGTTATGTTGATTTCACGGAAGTAGACTTGACCGGGGTGGATCTGCGCTACTGCTTATTGAACGGAGTCATCTTAACTGAACGAAGCTTAATCGAAGCGGGTTAACTATCGCTGCTGTCTCATTAAAAATCCAAAATTTAAAAATCAGTCTTTTTTCAAGGCAATTTTAAATCTACTTTTTTTACTTGTTAATATTTAAATAACAATACCTCTTTGGATAGAGTAACAGCTTCTTCCATCTACCGATAGTAATAGATTATCAATGAGTTTTTTCAATTTATCTGAGCCGCTCCTCCGTGAAAAACAGCAAGAGCTAGATTTTCAAGATATTCAAGGTCTACTGTGTCTAAACTACCAAATTGGAAATTTCATCCTCTTCTCAAAGTTTTATACTCGCGTTGATCAAGCATTTATTCTCTGGGGACTCATTTCATCCGGGATTTTTGTAACCGCCCAGTTTCTACCCATTAGCTGGAGTAGTCAGGCGATTTTGTGGTCAGTGCTTACCTTATTCGGTGCGATCGGCATGGTAAGTTTAACTTGGTTTTGGGCAACTGTAGAACAGCTACGCTGGGTTGTTTATAGCTGGGGGATCTTAATCCTAGCGGGTTTAATCCTGACTGATCTAAGCATTTTTTTGGGATGGGGAGAGGTCTTGATCCGTCTGTGTCCACTATGGTTAGGATTAAGCGCTATCGGATACTTTTGCACCGGCGTAGGAATGCGTTCACGCACATTTCTTCTGATGGGGTTTATTCATTTACTGGGAATCATAGTTTTACCCTACTGCGGTGTCATGCAGTTTCTCTCAACGGGGCTAATTATGACCGTTAGTTTACTGTTACTAGCGGAATTACAGTGGGATATGCAATCTTCAAGTGATTACAAGCAATTAACACCACAACAAAAGCAGTTTAACCAAGAACAGTCCCAACGACGTCAAATGAGCAGCTAAAGTTATACAGAATTAAAACATTACTTTAGATAAGCTTGAACAATATAGCTCTCTCTTTTGGCTAGCTAGTATTTCTACCCTAGAGGAGGAGTTTTCCACTCAACTGTTAGCTATTGTAATAAATGAAAACAGACAACACTGTATGGGTGTTATGCCGCTGTGACCCATTATCGAACATCGAAGGAGAGCGACCGCAGATGTTTGAACAGTGTAAATTAAATGCGTTGACGGTGTGGAGTTTTTGTCGCTTCCTCCACTTCATTAGCACCAAGGGAAGGTTAAATTCTTCATCAGAGCGGTCTGAGGTGGTAAACGTCTTGTGTTTTTTATCTTACAAATTGATTTTGACACTCCAATCTCCTTAATTGGTTTTGAATTAAGGAGATTTTGACTATTACCGCTAGTGCAATTATCTGTTATTGGGCGTTTGTGTGTCAAAATATTCACGCCAACGACTAATTTGACCATCCCTAAAATCTACAACAATTACGTCATCAGCTTTGTTACGACGACCTGTCGCCTTTTCCGTATCTTCGTAGTACCACTCTACTGCTGCCTGGTTTGCTGCAATAATAATCCGTTGGATGACTATTTTTACATCTGAGTACTGTTGTTTAAAATGAGTAACTCCTTCTCGAATTCTTTCTTGTCCCCGCCAGCATTGACCAGGCACGATTAGTTCTCCATCAACCGTAAACAATTGTGCAAGGGTATCGACATCTTGAGCAACCCATGCATCTTTAGCTTTTTCTATTAATATCTGGATATCTTCTTGGTTCATAGACTGACTGGCAAATAAAGGTGCGCTAAAAGTTAAGCTAACAAATATAATTCCTAACACTAGCCATCGAGATAACCAAAGCATCTGGATTTCTATTCCCAAGGGTTCTAAACAAATCTATTTGGGTAAAGCTGCACCGAATAGGTAGACAAATTTATTTAATTAGGTAAAGTGCGATCGCCATCACCTCATCATGCGATCGCTCTCCACACAACACTACACTATAAATTAAGATGGTCACAATAGTCTATGAACACCACGACAACCACTTTCCCTTCTACACTAAAATTGAAAATTGACTTGACTGATGAGCAATTTTTCCAGATGTGTCAGAAAAACCGCGATTATCGATTTGAGCGTACAGCATCAGGGGAATTATTAATTATGCCACCTACAGGTAGTGATACTGGCAACCGTAACTTTGATATGGTTGTTGAGTTAGGAATCTGGAATAAACAGACTAAATTAGGCAAAGGTTTTGACTCCTCAAGTGGCTTCACCTTACCTAATGGTGCAGAACGTTCTCCTGATGTTTCTTGGGTAAAAATTGAGCGGTGGAATGCTTGAACCCTAGAACAACAAGAAAAATTTGCCCCAATTTGTCCAGATTTTGTAGTAGAGTTGCGTTCTCGTACTGATTCCTTGAAAGAATTGCAAGATAAAATGCAGGAATATATCGAAAATGGCGCTCAATTAGGCTGGTTAATCGACCGAAAAAACAAGCGAGTAGAAATTTCTTGTCCAGGTAAAGATGTAGAGATATTAGACAATCCTGTTAGTTTATCAGGAGAAAATGTACTACCTGGATTTGTGTTGCATTTAGAGCAAATTATCTAGCTTTATCGATTAGGATACACATGACGCATTTCAAAGCGACTTTCTTCCCAAAGTAGTAGCAAAGGCTGTTTAGCAGCATCTAATTGAGCTTACGAGAAAGAGATTTTCCCATTTTCAATAATCCAAATAAATGTCCGAGTTATTAAATCTGCCTTTAAACTATTCTCGTATTCACAATTATTTATTCTTGCTATTTGCTATCTAAGCAATCTATAGCATGTTTAAAAGTCAAATTTTTCCAGTCTGTGAAATTGTTAGAAATTTCTTCTTGCCTATTCGTCCAATCAATTTTACGTAAATTTCCTATAATATAGTCTATGCCTCTTATAGACGAATCAGTATTACGCACCAGATTTGTATAGGCTTGGTAATATGGTTTCAAGAGCGCAGAAGCAATACTTTCTACATATAATAATAGCGCTTTCCGCATGGATAAGGTACAGAAATAAATAATACAGATACTCGTAGGGGCGCACAGCCATCTATGCGCCCCTACTGATGTATTATTGAAAAAAGCACTAATTAAGCAAAGGCAAAAATTGGCGGATTAACCCAATTGTCACTGCTGGTAACTCTAACTGCGGTGTTAACCCCACATCTTCCAACTGTTGAAAAAATCGGATCGCTTGGGGATTAATTTCGGCAAGGCGGCGACCAACTGAGGGGCCTGTAAATTCCGATCTTTGTCCCCAAATAATGGCGGTGGGAGTGGTCAGTTGTTGAATGTAAAGGGATAAATCAAAGCATAAATCGCCACGGACAAAAGAGAGTGCTGCATACTCAGCATTAGGCTGTTGGGCAGATTGTAAATAAGCATCTACAATTTCCTGGTACACTCGATTAGATTGAGCAAATTGCCGTTGTTCTAAGAAACTGCGAATACCTCCACTGGTGGCTACTCCAGTGCTGTAAAGTAAACGGTCAACAAAGGGAACGCTAATTAACTGGGCGAAAAAGCTACGAGAGTAGTCTTCGCCAAAGTCGGAAA
Source organism: Nostoc sp. ChiVER01 (assembly GCF_034531155.1). NCBI lineage: Bacteria > Bacillati > Cyanobacteriota > Cyanophyceae > Nostocales > Nostocaceae > Nostoc > Nostoc sp. ChiVER01. The sequence continues at coordinate 39,894 of NZ_JAVRBS010000021.1, forward strand.
GTCCGGCTGGTGTAGTGAGAATTAAAGACTTGAATAAATCAGGATGATCTGATGCTACTCGAATTGTAAAGGCTGCGGTCAAAGAAGAAGCGATCGCTGTTACTGGCCCGGTACAAGTCTGCTCGAAAAACTCCCGAATCGTGGTTAAATAATCTTCAATCTTATAACTCCGTGCCGGATGCTCAGACCTACCCCAACCGATTAAATCTGGCGCAATTACCCGATATTCGGCGGCAAAAGCCGGATATACTTTTGACCACTCATAAGCAGAAGACCCACCACCAAAGGCGTGCAGAAACACTAAAGTTTCCCGATCATCTTTTGTTGTAAAATTGTCCTGCCAAGGCGATCCAGTGGCTGTATAATATACCATCCTACCTAGAGAGGTATTTATAGAGCGTTGTTCAAATCCTTGTGGTTGAAACATAAGTACTTTTTGTTGACTGTAGTAATTAAGTAACTTAAGTAATAAACTAAACTAGTAGACACCTGTACACGGAGAAAGCGTTTGATAATTTATCCGCGTCACAAAAGTAAGTGAATAAGCTTATTCCTTCAATGTATCGGATGATATTACTACTCGCTGTCTTGGTCATTAGTCACTAATCATTAGTGCCCCCTTAGCGAAAATCGTGAAAAAAGTACTAATGAATAATAACTAATGATTTCTTGACTAGATTTATCCACGGCTTGAAGCTGTAGGATGAGTTAACGCATCTCCTTTGGTCACCTCAGAATACTTACTTATTTAGTTCAAACTCCTCACTCATTGTTATTATCGGCGAACCAATCACTTTAAGACTTCTTCCTAGCATCAGATTAAGTAGATATAAAATTACTGGATTACTTATAAAGATTTGGTGATTTTTTTTCCTAACAAAAAGTGACTGAGCCTTGAATTTACTGTATTACAAGGGTTTGCCGTGGTAGCAAGGATCACTAAGCCAGTAATAAAACATAAGTTTTTATGGTAGCCTATGAAGAAACTCATAAATAATTTTGAGCGTCAATAAGATTCAAAATGCTTATTTTAACAAGCTATTAATTCTAGTTAAACATGTAGAAAAATAGCTTTTGATGTATTAGTAAATTTATTTATTATCTAGTAATGGTAAGGCGGGATGTCATGGTACAGGCTACTCTTCAATTAAATAAACTACCAACGATTGAAGACGCTAAATTTGCGCTTGACTTTAATATACAAAATGAAATTAAAGTTTCAGCTTGGGGGGATCAGGTGGAGTCAGCTATTGACGCTGGCAGAGTGAGTGTACCTACTTGTATTTGTTTAGACTTAGAAGACTTAAAGTGTTTTGAACCAGTAGAGCGCCAGTATGAACGCTGGGGAGTAATTTTTCACAATTCTATAGCAATACAGCCATCAAATCCAGCATTTCCAGCCTATTCAGGGCTAACAGTTTTAATGGGAGCGCCCAAAAGCGGATTCTTAGAGGCTACTTTCTTGCAGCCGGTTAATTCGGTTAGCGCCTTTGTCACTAGTTCGCAACGGCTAGTGCTTTCCGCCTACGATCGCGATCGCCAACTCATCGCTCAAACTGTACTACCAAGCGCCAATCTTGCCAATTCAGACTCGGGAATTTCCCCCAATACCTTATTATCTATAACTGGGGATAACATTTACAGCGTTACCTTTTGTGCTTTTGATGGGCAATTTACCCTTGATAACTTTCGTTTTTGTCTTTAAAAATCCTTTATGAAAAAAAGTTAGGTTTAAAACCTCGCTCCTTGTGGGCGAAAAAATCCTTGTATCCCAAGGCAGGTGGAAACCCCACCTGAAGGGTCTGGCCGTATTTAATTTTGTTAGCACAGCGTAAAGCCTCTCGTAGAGAAGGCTTTACGCTGTGCTAACGGCATGGCTTCGCTTAGAGCGAGTCCGCGTTCGCTTTTAGCGTCTCGTAGAGAGCGTCATTTTAAATTTTGAATTGATTCATGCCCTTGCTCTGAGCCATTTAAAATGGTATCTTGATTTCCGCCGTGCTGTACTAGTCTACTATGCTGCCCTTAAAAACCGGGCATTTTGTGGTTTGGGTCTTCACCCTTTCTTCAACTGTAGTAAAACTTATACAATAGTTAATTTCGTAATCAAGTAGGTAAACACTGTGGCACAGGCTTCGTCTTCTTGGCAGCAATTGATCAACCAGATCCCCAATTGGAAGTGGTTGCATCCATTGTTCAAGACAAAGGGAGCAACAAAGCAGCAAACATTTAAGCACTTCTCTGGGCCTGGAGGCTTTCTTGGGTTCTTAACAATTGTCGTCGCCATGTTGTTATGGAACTGGATGCTGTTATTGGCTCTCTCAATCGGCGTTGGGATAATGGTATTGGTTTACTCAATGCAGGAGTGGGACTGGCAATTACACTGGTCTAAAATACGTAAGTTCTTAAACAGTTCAAATCGTCGGTTAGTCTTAGCAGTCATAAGTGGTGGTCTTGCTACTGTCACTACTTACATGGCCGCTGCTATTTGGGTTGATTCTTACAGTTCCTGGATTGCTGCTGGTGCTATTGTGCAAGGCGTGGGAACACTGTTAACTTTAATTTTATTGGTCTGGCAAATTGTCAACTTCTATGAAAATCGAGAAGAAGACCACCTCGATCAGTTGTTGGTAAATTTAACAGAAAAAGATCCATTAAAACGGATGATTGCCCTACGTCAACTAACTAAAATCATCAGCCGTAAGCGAGTTGATTCTTCAGTGCAGCAAGATATTGTGGAATGCTTGCAACTCCTACTCAGTCGAGAAGAAGAAGTTGCGATCAGAGAGGCAGCTTTTAAGAGTTTACAAGCCTGCGATGACCTCCGGTCGGTCAAAGACCATCGCTTACAAGTTCTACCCCCCAAAACAGCAACAACTTTCACACCCGTATCAGCCAAAGTCAAGCACCACGTTTTTTAGTCATTGGTCATTTGTCATTTGTTGTTCTCCCCTGCTCCCAATGCCCAATGCCCCATGCCCAATGCTTATTTTCGAGACAACTGTCCATTGCGAACTTGCACTACCGGATGATTGCATCGCCGTAACAATTGTTCATCGTGGGTAGTAACAATTACTGTAGCTCCAAAGGAATTTAACTTCTGGAGAATCTGAATCACTTGCCAGGAATTATCTGGATCGAGATTTCCTGTTGGCTCATCCGCCAAAAGTAGGGGTGGTGTACCAACGATCGCACGAGCAATACTCACCCGTTGTTGCTCTCCCCCAGACAGTTGATCTGGAAAGCAGTCAGCTTTACTCAGCAAACCTACCAACTTCAAGGTTGGTTTTAAGCGTCGTTGAATTTCTTTACGAGTATACCCTTGAGCTTGCAGGACAAAAGTCACATTTTCCGCTACTGTTCGCTGGGTAATCAGTTTGTAGTCTTGAAACACAATGCCAATCCGTCGCCGTAATAATGACAAGCGATCGCCTCGTAAACCCGCTACATTACATCCATCAACAATCACTTCTCCCTGCGTCGCTAACTCTTGGCCATACAGCAGTTTCAAGAGCGTTGATTTACCAGAACCACTTGGCCCTGTGATAAACAGAAATTCTCCCTTTTTTACCTCAAGGTTCGCATTTAACAAGGCGTGAGTGCCATTAGTATAAGTCTTGCTTACAGATTGCAATTGCACCTTGACAGTAGTATTACTAACATGCTGTTGAGTTTTATTGTCCTCTGTATGAACGGATTTATCTGTTTTAACTTGAGTTGTTAATACTGGCATTGTTAAATTTTCCTTATCCCCACAACCAAATAGCTTAGGGGTTTAGATTAGCTTATTCCTATCAAAAATAAGGATTCCCAGGTTTTGCCTGGGAATTGAAAATTTAACAAAGAAAATTTAAATTTTTTGAAGACTTTAATACTAACTAAGTAATAGCACTCAGAATTGGGCATTAGGCATTGGACACGGGGACACTCTTACACAGAGATAGTATTTGATCTTTTTCTGCGCCACGTCTCCTTATCCCCATGTCCCACTCTCAACTAATTGCACCCCTTGCTGTCAAACGATAAACAAAAGCTTTCACAGCAAACGCTGGCAAAGCCAACATCCGCCGCCAACGCCAAGGTTCTTGATAAAGCCGATACAACCATTCCAAATTATTATTTCCTAACCAGGCGGGAGCGCGAGTTTTAGTTCCCGACCAAATATCAAAACTACCACCAACACCAATCCAAATTGCATGAGGACACAAATGGCGGTTTTCGGCAATCCATAACTCTTGACGTGGCACTCCCAAACCGACAAAAATCACTTGTGGCTGCAATTGAGCCAGAGTTTCTCGCAATTGTGCCTCTTCTTCTGGGGAATGGTAGCCTGAGTGAGTTCCTACTATACTCAAATCTGGAATTTGATGCTGCCAAAAATCTGCCGCAGCTAAGGCTACTCCAGGCGCTCCTCCATAGAAAAAAACCTTTGCCCCTGTCTTCTGTTGCCCGATTTCTTGCAAAAGTTTTTCTGCTAGTTCAATCCCCGGAAAACGCTGCACTTTTTGCCATAACAGCCATCGCAAATACAGAACAACCCCGGCTCCATCTGGAATCACTAGTTCAGCATTTTTAATTACTTGAGCTAGGATTTGATTCTGCTCTGCCTGCATAGTCATTTCTGCATTGAGCGTTACTACATGAATTCCTTTGCCTGCACCCAGGCATTCTAATAACCAGCCTGGATAGTTGGCCATCACATGAACTGGTATTCCTAACACTGAAAATGCTTCATTGCCTTTAGACATAACCTATTCTGGATTAACCTCACACCAGATTTACTTGAATGTTAAGTTTATCAAATTTTTTATATTAGAACTTAAGCACGAGAGATTCCCATTGCCCTGCAACAATAGAAAGCATAACTAATTAGTCTTGAGCGCTTGTAATTGGGCTGAACCAGCCCAAATTTAATTGTTGAAGTGTAATATTCTACTAAGTATAAAACGCTCAACTCGTAACTCTGGTTCCGGGAACAGAAACCCCCACTATACTACTTTGCAGTTAGTGTGGGAGTATATCACGAAACTCGACTTTCTGGTTAAGGTAGTGTAACGGTCTGAAGTTGGCTATGAGTAAAATTCGTATCGCTCTGATTGAAGATCATGACCTAACTCGTGTAGGTATTCGGACAGCACTACTGCAAAAAGATGACATTGAAGTTGTAGGTGAAGCTGCCAATGCTGCTGAGGGGATAAAGATGTTAAAAATGGTACAACCAGATATTGCTATTGTAGATATTGGTTTACCAGATAAAGATGGCATTGAACTGACACGGGAGGTAAAATCTAGTGCTAATGGACAGCAGCTATTAACAAAGGTGTTAATTTTGACGCTGCGGGATAACAAAGAAGCTGTATTAGCAGCTTTTGCGGCTGGTGCAGACTCTTACTGTATGAAAGATATCAAGTTTGATAATTTGCTGGAAGCAATAAGAGTAACTTACAATGGCAACGCTTGGATCGATCCTGCGATCGCTCGGATTGTATTACAACAAGCGCAACAAAATCCGCAAAAGTTGGAATCAGCTTTTGTAGATACTAAGACCATTGCCTCTAACCCTGATTATGTCGAGAATTTAGAAGGAATTCAACCTTACACCCTGACAGAAAGGGAATTGGAAGTGCTACAGTTGATTGTCGAAGGTTGTAGTAATGCAGTAATTGCTGAAAGGCTTTATATCACTGTTGGGACTGTTAAAACTCACGTTCGCAACATTTTGAATAAGCTATGTGCCGATGACCGTACCCAAGCAGCAGTCCGCGCCTTGCGTTCTGGGTTAGTAGGATAAGGTTAAATTGAGTGAACAGTTATCAAGTTTTAAAACACTGATAACTGATAGCTTTTGAAAATGATTAGTTATTAATTTTTTGTTGATTCTCAGGTGGGATAAAAATTATATTATCTCGCCATTCAAATATGTGAAAAATAAAGTTAAATATGGCGGATATTGGGGTGGACAAACTTAAGCTCATGGTGGTAGATGATGAGCCAGATAACTTAGATTTACTCTACCGTACTTTTAGGCGAGATTTTCAAGTATATAAAGCCAATCATGCTTCTGGCGCTCTGGAACTCTTGGATCAGTTTGGTGAAATGGCGGTGATTATTTCTGACCAAAGAATGCCAGAAATGAATGGCACTGAATTTTTTAGTCGCACCGTAGAGCGTTTTCCAGACACGATTCGGATTTTGTTAACTGGTTTTACCGATGTCGAAGATTTGGTGGATGCAATTAACTCTGGTCAGGTATTTAAGTACATTACCAAACCCTGGAATCCTGAACGACTCAGAGCCTTAGTTGAGCAAGCCACTGATACATATCGTCTAGTTAAAAAGCGCACCCAAGAGTTGGGTCGGGCCCTACAGCGAGAATCTTTGTTTAATGCTGTAACAACGGCAATTCGAGAGTCTCTAGACTACGACAGTATGCTGCAAAAAATTGTCGTAACTATTGGACAAACATTTGAAGCTAGCAATTGTTTGCTTAGACCAGTAGAGGGCGATCGCCTCACACGAGACGAGTTTTTATACCGCGATCCAAAATACGATGTATCAGATTGCTTCTTCGACCCCAGTGTTTTAACTGAAAAAGTGCTGGAAACCCGTCATTATCAACTTGCTCAAGATGTATATGAGGGTAATCCTTCTCACCACCTAGTTGTGCCACTTAGCTATCAGCAGCATTTATTAGCTGTGCTGGTTCTCCACCAATGGGGACGCGATCGCCCTTGGCAAGACGAAGACATCCAACTAATTGCAGGTGTTGCCGAACAAGCAGCCTTAGCCCTATCTCAAGCAAAACTCTACCAGCGCCTCCAAGAAAAACAACAGCAAATTCATAATGAGTTGGAGGTAGCCCGCCAAATTCAATACAACTTGCTACGTCAAACTTTACCTGACATTAAAGGTGTGAAAGTACAAGCCTGCTGTTACCCAGCGCGGGAAGTAGGAGGCGATTTTTTTGAAGTTTTTGTCCATCCCAAAGGCGATTTGTGGTTGGCAGTGGGTGATGTCTCTGGAAAGGGTGTCCCAGCTGCTTTATTTATGGCTAGTGTTATTTCAGTTTTGCGCCGAGAATTATCTCAAGAAGCACCAGCCGAGCCAAATGTGGTCATGCAGAACCTCAACCACGCTCTCAGTGAAGACTTAATTAGCAACAATTATTTCATCACTCTTGTGTTAGCCTGTTATACCCCTAGTACTAAGGAACTTGTCTACACTAATGCTGGTCATATTTATCCACTGTTATGGTCACGTCAAGGTGCTTTAAGCGACAATCCCAATTACCTAAAAGTTCGCAGCGTTCCTTTAGGGATCTTGCCTAAGTGGCAGGCACAGTCTGGTCGCTTGGTTCTCGCTGCTGGAGACACATTATTGCTGGCCAGCGATGGAATTACAGAAGCTACAGTATCAAATAATTTTGCTTTCTCAGGAAAAACCGAGTCTGGCGTTGACCCGGTTAACCGTTCTATGCTGAATCAAGATGGTCTTTGGCAACTCTTGCAACAAGAGCAACAACCGCTTTCTCTTAACCATTTACTAGCCCGCATCCAGGCAGACAACAACGTTCAAGAAGATGATCAAACTATACTTTCACTGGAGATTTTGTAAGTAATGAAAAGTGAGCTTCACGTACCAAGTGACTTAAGTTTTCTTAATATTGTCGAAACCTGGCTGCTGGGATGTTTGAAAATCCAGCTAGGAGAATCTGTAGACTGGTCACGACAATCAAGCCGTTTGAGGCTGGCTTTAGTAGAAGCCTACTCAAATGCAGTCCGTCATGCCCATAAGGACAAACCAAATTTACCGATTCTACTACGTTTGGAAGTTAAAAATCGGGATCTTGCCCTCGAAGTTTGGGACTACGGCGAAGGCTTTGATATGTCTGACTACTATGCTCCAAACCCGATGGAAAAACAAGAAGGTGGTTATGGTTGGCTAATTATGAATCGTCTGATGGATAAAGTAGACTATCAGTTGCAAATTGATGGTGCCAACTGTCTAAAGTTAGAAGCTACTTTACCCGAATTAGTGAAATAGACAAAAGTTATTGTTTTTTAAGTAATGTGTTATGTGAATTTACTGTATTGGATTTTGTTTGGGGTAGGATCAAACATTACCTAAGCTATTATACTTGTTTACGAGTTTTCACGACGTAAAGAAAGTAACTCTTGGGGAGAAGCTAAAAGTTTGATTTTAGTATATGAAATTTGCCGTTGTTGGTTGAGGATGAATAACCACAAGACATTCACACTACACCACGAAGTTTGTGCTTTGCCTGTTACTTGGACTTGAATCGTAGCGTTTTCTGAAGCTTCAGCTATTCCCGTGTTGGGATAAGCTTTAATGTTTTGGCCTTCTTGTTTTAAGTAGGCTGCGATCGCATGTGTTCCCACAATATCAGATTCAAATGGTGGACGCATCACACCATCTTGGGCAAACAAGGCAGCTGTTGCCTCAAATTCTCCTGCATTTAAGGTTTCAAAATAACGCAGTACACTTGTTTCTGTAATTCCTTCAATCTGGAATTCTTCTTTCAACTGTTCAACAGAGGTCACGTCGCTTCGCTCCGAATTCAAAATTTAAAATTAACAATCTCCATAAGTTTCTTTATGGAGTTGTATTATTTTTTACGTTTATCGTAAAAATATTTGTATATGCTACCTAAATATTAATTTCAATACAAAAATAGCTAAAAAGAAACCTGCTGTTGAGATAGATTGCCACATTTGTATAAATCTTCCTGACGATGGTAGAGATGTTGCAATATAGCGGTTCTCAATTGCATGGGAATACAGACCACTCGTAGGGGCACAGCATTGCTGTGCATATAGCATGTTTTGATTCCAAACGAAAACCCCTATAAAAAAATTTATATTAGTCAGTCGGCGCAATAAAAGCAAACTGTGTGAAGAATAGTAAACAAGGCTCAAACCCTTTTTTCCCCAGCAAGAACTGCGCTCTATTCCCTGCCTTATCCCAACGATAATTATTTATACCCATTGCTGAGAATAAGCAACAAATGTTAATCAAAGGTATTTACTACGTAATGTAAAATTAAATCGCCTTTATTTAGGCAAAATCTAGATAAAAAAATGAATCAGTATTCCGTAACAAGCAGCAATATTGTGAAAGAGAAAGCCAGCGAGTTGGGCTTTCACAAGGTTGGAATTGCTGCTGTAGATAAGGTAGATACCATAGAAGCGCAGAGGTTACAAGCATGGATTGAACTGGGTTATCACGCTGATATGGAATGGATGGCTAACCCAAAACGCCAGGATATTCGCTTAGTTATGCCAGAAGCGCGATCGCTAGTGTGTGTGGCGCTAAATTACTATACGCCACATCAACGTCCCGAAGGCGAGGAATACGCCAAAATTTCTCGTTATGGCTGGGGAAGAGATTATCACAAGGTAATGCATAAAAAACTTAAGCAGCTAGCCAGATGGTTAGAATCACTTGGTGAAGGTGTATTAGCTCGTTATTATGCAGACACTGGCCCGGTGCAAGATAAAGTGTTAGCTCAACTTGCCGGAATTGGTTGGATTGCCAAAAATGGTAATGTGATTACACGGGAATATGGCTCTTGGGTATTTTTGGGAGAAGTGTTGACTAATTTGGAATTAGAGAGCGATCGCCCTCATACAGAACACTGCGGTAGTTGTACTCGTTGTCTTCAGGCTTGTCCTACGGGTGCAATTACTCAGCCTTTTGTCGTCGATGCCAATCGTTGTATTGCTTATCACACGATTGAAAATCGGGCAAAGGAATTGCCAGAGACAGTAATACTCAATTTGCAAGGCTGGGTTGCTGGTTGTGATATTTGCCAAGATGTTTGTCCTTGGAATCAACGTTTTGCTAACACAACTGATATTGAAGAGTTTCAGCCAAATCCTGCGAATATTGCCCCCCACCTGCTAGAATTAGCCCAAATCTCAGATCAGGAGTGGGATAAACGATTTCCAGCATCTGCCTTGCGGCGGATTAAGCCAGAAATGTTACGACGCAACGCCCTAGCTAATCTTGACGCATCCAGGCGAAATAATGACCCCGAAAGTAATTATTTTTGATTTTGATGGCACTATTGCTGATACAGTAGATGCCCTTGTAAGTATTGCCAATCGTCTAGCTGTAGACTTTGGTTTTAGACACATAAGCCCAGAGCAATTATCCTTCCTTAAAAACTTAACATCTAGGGAAATCATTAAATACTCAGGAGTTTCTCTATTTAAGATACCTTTTTTAGTTAAAAAAGTTAAAGGAGAATTAAAAAACAAAATCCCAGAATTAAAGCCAATTCCGGGAATTAAAGAAGCATTAACTGAACTTCAGAATGAAGGATATAAATTGGGAATTATCACTTCTAATTCTAAAGACAATGTTACGCAATTCCTGACAATTAATGATTTAAATCACTTATTTGATTTTATCTACTCAGGAATTACGATTTTTGGTAAAACAACCATAATAAATAATGTATTAAGGCAAAATCAACTCCAACCTCAAGAAGTGATTTATGTTGGAGATGAAACCAGAGATATCGAAGCATCAAAGAAAGCAAACATCCAAGTGATTGCAGTAACTTGGGGCTTTAATTCACCGGAAGTACTAGCCAAGCAAAATCCAGATTATTTAATTCAGCGACCTAGCGAACTACTAGAAGTGATGAATAATGGTCATTAGTCATTAGTCATTAGTCATTGGTCATCTCAAGTATTGGTGATTCACTAAAACAGTAGGGTGGGCCATATATATCAATGCCCACCCTACAAAATAGCAAAATATCAGGGGAAAACTTAATTTTTCCGTTCACCCTTTTCCAAAGCTTGTTCTACTAGATCATCACTGACATTAGTTACACCCTCAGTCTTAGAATTCCCAACTTCCTTGGCTAACTCTGCATAATCATCAGGATTACCAGTTGGCTGCGTTTGAGTTTTTGTCTCTACTGGTTTAGAGGTTTTATATTGAGGTGCAGTGGCTGCATCGGCTGCTGCTGCGCCTTCACCTGTGCGATCAACTTCACTAACGCTGAATTGTTGTGCAGTTGCATAATCAGCATCAAAATCGACGTTTGGCGCATTTTCTTCACCACTAGCTATGCTATCGGCAGCTAATTGAGCATCATGGGTGGGAGCTTCATTAACATTGGGCTTTATTTCATCAGGCATAATTAAAATCCTTAAGTTAAATTTTTTATTGCTTACTTGAAAGAGCATAACAAAGTAATTAACTCTTTACTTGCTCCCAAGGGAGAGGCTTTACCTCTATTAAAAGATAGATTCAAGCTGCAATTTGAAATTAATATAACTCTTTCTCTTGATAGTAGAATCCGATGCTCAAACTTTGGTAAGCCTTAGTTTAGTGTGTAAAATTTCTTTGGAAATAAAATTATGACTGCAAGTTACGATAAAGATATTTCTCAAGCCCAGAGCAATGAATCTCAAAATTTGGTAGATGCGTTTAATAAGTTGGATACCGATGCAAAATTAGCCTGGTTCTATTTAGTTTATAAAAAAATGGGTGATTCTATCACACCAGCTGCTCCTGCTGCGGCGGAACCTGAGTTAGCACCACTTCTGCTAGGAGATTATTTTGAGTTATCAGATGAACAACAATTAGATATTATGCGGGATATAGTTAACCGCAAAGATACAGAATATTCCCGCGCTTATGGGGCGATAAAAGAAAACAATCAGCTGTTAGTTTGGTATGCTTGGGCAGTAGCTATGGGGGATAAGGTGGTTGACTTACCAGCTAGCTATAAACCAACTAAGGCAATTACTGATCTGGTTTCCCAAATTGAAAAATTAGATTTTGACGAGCAAATTTCGGTGTTTCGGACAATATCTGGTGAAGTGGGTTACACCGATGTTAAGCCAATTGAGACGCAAGCAGAAACTGGAAAAACGTCAAGTTTGTAATCGTCACTGGCGACTACCGCAAGGCGAAAGTCAAAAATCACGTATGCTTTAATTATGGGCTTTTTGGCTGTGAAGTCGCTATTGCATAAACTCTCGTTCGCCTACCCTGTGAGAAAGCCAAGGGTAGGTGGACTTTAATAAGCTATGACATAGCAACGCTACTTAAGTCAGATGGTGTCAGATTGGAGTGTACTACTTGACCATCACGGAACCAAACGATGCGCTGGGTTTGACGAGCAACTTCTGGTTCATGAGTTACCATGACAACAGTAATTCCACTAGCATTGAGTTCGCTAAAAATATCTAAGACTTCTTGGGTTGTGCGCGAATCAAGTGCGCCTGTGGGTTCATCGGCTAAGAGTACTACGGGATGATTAACGATCGCCCGCGCGATCGCGACTCGTTGTTGTTGTCCACCAGATAGTTGAGTTGGTTTGTTGTTGAGGCGATTTGCTAAACCTACCTTTGTCAAAGCTTCGATGGCGCGATCGCTTCTTTCTTTTGGGTTTACACTAGCATATACCATTGGCAACATCACGTTTTCTAGGGCTGTTAATTGGGGCAACAAATGGAATTGTTGAAACACAAACCCCAGCTTTTTATTACGGATGTGTGCCAATGAGCGATCGTCCATTTGAGCTACATCAAGGTTATCTAAGTAATAATGTCCGTCTGTGGGACGGTCGAGACAACCGATAATATTCATGGCTGTGGATTTACCAGAACCAGAAGGCCCCATGATTGCACAATATTCGCCCTGTTCCACGATTAGGTTGACATCATTTAGCGCTCGTACTTCTGTTTCACCACTACCATAAATTTTAAAAATGTTTTCTAGTCGAATGATTGCTGGTTTTGGTACAGCATTAGGAAATAGGGAATCGGTAATTGTAATAGTGTTTGCCATAAAAAAATAAGTAATCTGGGACTGAGAAGAGAGTAATTTATTATACAATTTTGGATTTTGGATTTTGGATTTTAGATTGTGAACACCAGTGCATCTCGTAAAGAAAGAGTTGCTGGTAATTGCTTTGAGCGCTCCATCTATTGTAATTACTGCTCAAATTAGTATTATCTAATTATTACTATAGTAACCACTATTACAAGATAAATTATCGGGTTGTTGTTGCGCTCGTCGTGCTGTTGAGAACAAACTTCGTGATCTCAGCACGGAGGATATCACCTAAATCTGCGATCGCAACCACAGAGGTTTTTGTTTGGAAATTACTAGCTGCAAATTCCTAACGTAAAATGCAAAGAAGCACCTAACAACTTTTGGATGCTACTTTGGAAATAATCAGAAGAGAAATTATTTTAGTCTTCTGTAACATTTGGGTTCTATAGGACTAATGTTTGATTTCTGAAAAAGCTCGGTACAAATTAAAAGCCTAATTCCCTATTCCCTACTCCCCACTCCCCGCCCACGGAGATAATTTCAAAAATCAAATACGATTCCTATAGTTTAAAGACGGAACAATGACACAAGCCAACTTATCCCAAACTTTAGCCGTCAATATTCCACCCACACTTACACTCACAGTTACCCATGAGCAGTTTGTTCAGTTAGCACTGGTTAACCGAGATTTACAATTAGAACGAACTGCTACGGGAGAGTTGATTGTTATACCACCAACCGGCAGCGATACAGGGAAGCGAAACTTTGACATTGCCGGACAACTTTGGTTATGGAACCGTCAAACAAAATTAGGTGTAGCTTTTGACTCATCTACTGGGTTTTATTTACCTAATGGGAGCGATCGCTCTCCTGATGCTGCTTGGATACGTCAAGAAAGATGGGATGCTCTGACTCTAGAACAGCAAGAAATTTTTGCTCCAATTTGCCCTGATTTCGTACTAGAACTACGTTCTAAAAATGACTCCATAGAAAAGTTACGCGCCAAAATGAGAGAATATATAGAAAATGGCGCTTGCTTAGGTTGGTTAATTGACCGGAAAAATCAAAAGGTAGAAATTTATCGCCCAAGTCGGGATGTAGAAGTTTTGAATAAACCAGCAAATCTGTCAGGGGAAGATATTTTACCTGGGTTTGTGTTGGATTTAACCGAAGTATGGAGTTGACCGAAGAGGCAGGAGCAGGGGAGGCAGGGGGAGCAGGGGAAGCAGGGGAAGCAGGGGGAGAGAAAAAACTGAACTGTATTGGGTTTTACCCCACCTTAACCACTGCTTGAATTCAATAAACGACTACCCGAATTCAATAAACGACCACCCGAATTCAATAAACGACCACCCGAATTCAATAAACGACTACCCGAATTCAATAAACGACTATCCGAATTCAATAAACGACTACCCGAATTTAATAAACGACTACCCGAATTCAATAAACGACCACCTAAATTCAACGAAGAGGCAGGGGGCAGGGAGCGAGGGAAAATTACCCCTGACTCCTGCCGTAGAATGAAGGGGGAAACATGTTCTTACGTTCCCCACTTCAAAAAGCGTGGTTCTCGAACTGATTGGGTTGAATTCCCTTTCTGTTCTATAAAGCTTAATTTCTCGAACCGCCAAGACGCCAAGAGCGCCGAGAATTCGTAGAGTGTGCGTAAGTCCTAATATTATTTATTGCGTAAATTCTCAAAACCTTACCTGAAAGCTGATTTACTAAGGTCTCGCTTTGTAGTCTGCTGAAGAAATTTGACTGTGGCTAAAGTCACCCATTCAGGTGAGGACATACAGATATGTAACACGTATTATGAAGGAAGATTAAGCAACTATGAAGCTAACTATGCGTCTAGTTGTTAGTTTATTAATAAAGATTTAATCGAAAAATTTTAACAACACCGTATTCCTGCACTTGCCCTTTAATATTTATGTCCGCTCAATTAAGCATAGTTAAGAGGAAGCCCCAACCACTCCCCATAAGCGCGGAGGGGAGCAAAAGCGTAGCTGTTTGCTCTGAAGGGGTGGTTTTACTATGGGCAGCTAGGCATCATCAATATAACTACAGGCTACTCCCATAAAACAAGATTTATAGGCTTCTAGATATGGCTACCTACATAGAAATTCCTGTTGTTGGCAAAGTTAAACATCCATTACGCTGGCTGATGGGGCTGATAGCAGGGGGTGTCTTGGTTGTTGGTACAGCCACAACTTATACTCTGGTAAATCAAGGGGCAAATAAAGAAGACATTGCTCAATTAACTGTGCCAGTAGCAGCGAAAAATGTCACGTTGCGGATTACAGCTAGTGGCAAAGTCGTGCCAGTTCAGACCGTAAATATTAGTCCGAAAAATCCTGGAGTGCTGTCGCAATTATATGTCCAACAAGGCGATCGCATTCAACAAGGGCAAATTCTCGCCCGCATGGATAGCGCAGGTATTGAGGCTCAAAGGAGCCAGTACCGTGCTAATTTAGCCCAAAGTCAAGCACAACTAGCCGAAGCCCTTGCTGGTAGTCGTCCTCAAGAAATTGCTCAAGCAAAGGCGCGGTTAGCACAAGCTCAAGCCCAACTAACTCAAGCTAAAGTCGGTAATCGTCCCCAAGAAATTGCTCAAGCTCAATCCCAAGTGGATGCGGCTCAAGCTAAGGTGAATTACACCAATGAACAGATAAAGCGTTATCAATATCTATATCAACAGGGAGCAGAGAAAAAACAATTATTCGATCAAGCCCTCAGTGAAGACAAAAGTGCTAGAGCCAATTTAGAAGAAGCTAAAAAAAGATTGTCGCTAGTCCAAAGTGGTAGTCGGACTGAAGAAATTGCCCAACGTCAAGCAGCAGTTAATGAAGCACGGGCAGCATTGATACTGTTAGAAGATGGGACTCGTTCTGAAGAAATTGTCCAGCGTCAAGCAGCTGTTGAAGCGGCTAAGGCTCAGTTGAAGGGTGTGCAAGTGCAGTTGGAAGATACAATTATTCGCGCTCCTCTTTCGGGAATTGTTACCCAAAAGTATGCCGATCCTGGGGCGTTTGTTACACCCACAACTTCTGCTTCTACTAGTGCATCGGCAACTTCTAGTTCAATTGTCGCCGTAGCACGGGGGTTAGAAATATTAGCTCAAGTTCCTGAAGCCGATCTTGGCAGAATTAAACCCGGACAACAGGTGGAAATTGTCGCTGATGCTTATCCCGATCAAGTTTTTAAAGGTCATGTGCGCCTAATTGCTCCAGAAGCAGTAGTGGAACAAGGTGTGACATCCTTCCAGGTGCGGGTTGCTTTGGATACTGGTGCAGATAAACTACGTTCTGGCTTAAATGTGGATCTTACCTTTCTTGGCGATCGCGTCAATAATGCCTTGGTGTTACCAACGGTGTCAATCGTCACCGAAAAGGGTCGAACTGGTGTACTTGTACCTGATGCAAAGAATAAACCCCAATTCCGCGAAGTAACAATTGGGGCGCAAATTCAAAACCAAACTCAGATTTTAGATGGAGTTAAAGAAGGCGATCGCATTTTTGTTAATCCACCTAAAGACTACAAAATTGAGAAGGCGAAAGAACAACAAAATAAATAATCCCAAATTGCGATAAGCAAGTTCGTAGTAAAGACTTTAGTCTTTATTTTTTCAACACTTTAGTGCTGACTACAAACCCTAATAACTCGAACAGCCTTTTAATAAAAACTTTTAATCCAAAATTGGCATGAATTTTTTAGAAAGTATTCAAATGGCGGGGAAAACCCTGTTGTCGAATAAGCTGCGTAGCGCCCTCACTATGCTGGGTATAGTTATTGGCAATGCCTCAGTGATTGCCATGATTGGCATTGGCGAAGGTGGGCAAAAATACGTTAATAAACAACTGGAGTCATTAGGGCCAAATGTGCTTTTTATACTGCCAGGTAATCGAGAGACTCAGCGTATATCTTTTGAAGTACCAAAAAATTTGGTGTTACAAGATGCGGAAGCGATCGCCTCTCAAGTACCAACAGTAGTAGGAGTTGCGCCGGAGTTAAACAGGAGACAAGTAGTTGTATACCGCAACAGAAACACCGATGTTAACATTATTGGTACAACTCCGAGCTTTCTATCAGTGCGGGATTTTGAAACTGATAAAGGCAGGTTTTTCTCTGAGGTAGACATTAAACGAAGTAACCAAGTTGTTGTGTTAGGTGGAGACTTAGCAGAAAAACTATTCGGTAATAGTAACGCTATCGGTCAACAATTACGCATTGGAAATACCAGCTTTCAAGTTATTGGCACATTAATAACCAAAGGTTCCAGCGTGGGAGCAGATTATGATGATGCTGCTTTAATACCAATCACGACTTCAGCAAACCGACTTGTGGGAAAGAATTCTCCCTATGGGATCGCCTTAGATTATTTTGTCGCTGCTGCTCGTGATTCAGAAAGTGTGGATGCAGCAGAATTTCAAATTACTAATTTACTGCGTTTACGGCACAAAATTAATGGTGAAGACGACTTTACTATCCGTTCTCAAAAGGATGCTTTACAAACTGTCGGTCAAATCACAAGTGCATTGACAATTATGTTAGCTGCGATCGCTGGGATATCTTTGTTTGTTGGCGGCATTGGGATCATGAATATTATGCTTGTCTCCGTTACCGAACGCACCCAAGAAATCGGATTGAGAAAAGCGATCGGGGCAACTGAGCAAGATATTTTGCTACAGTTCATTATTGAGGCTGTAATAGTTTCCGCAGCTGGCGGTTTAGTTGGGACTGCGGTTGGCGTCAGTGGCATTCTATTAGTGGGAGCCTTGACTCCTTTAGAAGCGGCACTTTCTCCAGCAGCGATCGCTATGGCAGTTGGTGTCTCTGGTGGTATCGGTTTATTCTTTGGTGTTGTTCCTGCACGTCGCGCTGCCAAACTCGACCCAATTGTAGCTTTGAGAAGTGCTTAGTGAGCAACAAGCTTATCGCAAGCCACCCCATCCCTATGCCTAATCGTATCCAGTTCTTATCGGATTTATAACTCCTCTTTCCGTATGAAAGAATCATAATTCTGTCCTCCGTAAAAAGCGCCGTGGATGATTACCCGATCGGGTTCTACGGAAAAAGTGATTGTTATACCAATTTAAATGGTGTTTAGGGCAGATAGAGCATCGAGGATGAAGAAATACCCAGTAATGGACATAATCACTTCAGGTGTTAACTCAGACTCCAATACCCAGAAATTCAGCAGCTTCGGTTTTGTTCATTTTTTTAGCTCAGATACTAGTATCGCCAAAATCATAGCTCTTTTGGCGACTGCTGGCGGAGGCTCGTGTCGGGTGCGACGCTACCTGGATTTCTCAGTAATGAAATTGAGCATTTCATTATGTAAAGTCTTGTAAAAATAACTCACTTTTGCATAAAACTCGCCAGGGTAAGCCAGAGATAAAGTTAGCAAACTTTTGGAATGCCAAATCAATAAAAGGGGCTTTGATTAAGATAATTACGTCGAATTAATTAAATGCAGTTGGCTTGCAAAACATTGCTAGCAAGCACATTCTACAGGATTACAACGCCGGAAAAAAAGACTAGTTACGCGGTGGATTTATTGGAGAGTGCTATGTCAGGAATAACTCAAGATTTGCGGTGTTGGTGTACTAGTTTGGTGATGGGAGGTGTGTTAATTGCTTCTTTGCAAGAGCATGTCTTTGCCCAAATTACCCCAGATAGTACCTTGCCTAATAATTCTGTCGTTACCCTAGATGGGAACACACTCAATATCACAGGGGGAACACAAGCAGGAAGTAATTTGTTTCACAGCTTTAAGGAGTTTTCTGTACCTACTGGTGGTACTGCTTCCTTTAATAATGCTGTTAATATTCAAAATATTATCAGTCGGGTAACGGGTGGGTCAGCTTCTAATATTGATGGATTAATCCGAGCCAACGGCACAGCCAACCTATTTCTGATTAATCCCAATGGCATTATCTTTGGACAGAATGCACGATTAGATATTGGTGGTTCATTTTTAGCAACCACAGCCAGCAGTTTCAAATGGAGCGATGGTAGCACCTTCAGTGCCACCAATCCCCAACCTCCCTCTGAGTTACTAGCAATCAATCCTTCCGCACTGTTTTTTAATCAACTACAAGTTGCCAGAATTGAGAACAGGTCAACCACCGATGCAGGAAATAATCTTCAAGGGCTGAGAGTCCCAGATGGGCGAAGTTTGGTGTTAGTGGGTGGAGATATCGTCCTTGATGGTGGCTCCTTGAATGCGGCGGGTGGACGAGTGGAATTAGCAGGAGTCTCTGGTAATGGGACTGTGAAACTAAATGTTGATAGTCAGAACTTAAGTTTAAGCATCCCTAATGGTGTACCAAGAGCCGATATCTCTTTGAGCAATGGCGCACTTGTGGATGTGCGTGCTGGTGTGGGAGGCTCGATTACGGTCAATGCTCAGAATTTAGAGTTAAAAGGAAAAAGTCAAATTGTTGCTGGAATTAAGTCAGGTTTGAGTACAGTAACAGCTACAGCAGGAGATATCAATATTAATGCTACTGATACTGTCTCCTTTGATAACAGTTACGCCAGAAACAATGTAGAACAGACAGGTGTAAGCAAAGCAGGAGGTATAGAAATTACCACAGGCTCGTTAGAAGTTACCAATGGTGCTGTACTTTCGGCAAGTACCTTTGGAAAAGGAGATGCGGGCAGTGTCACGATTACTGCCACTGATGGTATTAAGTTTGATGGAATTAATAGTGGTGCATTCAGCACAGTGCAACCGGAAGCGGAGGGCAAAGCCAAGGGTGTAGCGATTACAACAGGCTCATTAGCAGTTACTAATGGTGCCGTACTTAGTGCCAGTACCTCTGGAAAAGGGGATGCGGGCAGTGTCAACATTACCGCTACTGATAGTATCAAGTTTGATGGATGGGGGAGTCAGGCAGGAAGCTTAGTCGCCCCGGAAGCGGAGGGCAAAGCCGGCGGTGTAACGATTACCACTGATTCGTTAGCAGTTACCAATGGTGCCCGACTTGATGCCAGTACCTTCGGAAAAGGGGATGCTGGTAGTATCAACATTACCGCTACTGATAGTATCAACTTTGATGGATTGGGTAGTGGGGCATTCAGCTCAGTGGAATCTGAAGCGGAGGGCAAAGCCGGCGGTGTAACGATTACTACTGGTTCATTAGCAGTTACCAATAATGCCTTCCTTGATGCCAGTACTTCTGGAAAAGGGGATGCTGGCAGTGTCAACATTACCGCCACTGATAGTGTCAACTTTGATGGATTTGGGAGTGAGGCAAGAAGCCGAGTCAACTATGGAGCCGAAGGCAAAGCCGGGGGTGTAACGATTACTACCGGTTCGTTAGCCCTCACCAATGGTGCCCGACTTAATGCCAGTACTTCTGGAAAAAGGGATGCGGGCAGTGTCAACATTACCGCCACTGATATTGTCAAGTTTGATGGATGGGGGAGTGGTGCATTCAGCACAGTTGCTTATGGAGAGGGCAAAGCTGGGGGTGTAACGATTATCACTGATTCATTAGCAGTTACCAATGGTGCCCGACTTGACACCAGTACTCTTGGAAAAGGGGAGGCGGGCAGTGTCAACATTAACGCCACTGATAGTATCAAGTTTGATGGATTGGGGAGTGGGGCATTCAGCGCAGTTTTCTCTGGAGAGGGCAAAGCCGGAGGTGTAACGATTACCACCGGGTCATTAGAAGTTACTGATGGTGCCTCCCTTAGTGCCAGTACCTATGGAAAAGGGAATGCGGGCAGTGTCAACATTACCGCCACTGATAGTGTCAAGTTTGATGGATCGTGGAGTGAGGCAGCAAGCGTAGTCGCCTGGGGAGCAGAGGGCAAAGCCGGGGGTGTAACCATTACTACTGGTTCATTAGAAGTCACCAATGGTGCCCAACTTAATGCCAGTACTTCTGGAAAAGGGGATGCGGGCAGTGTCAACATTACCGCCACTGATATTGTCAAGTTTGATGGATCGGGGAGTGGTGCAAAAAGCCGAGTCTTCTCTCAAGCAGAGGGCAAAGCCGGGGGTGTAACCATTACTACTGGTTCATTAGAAGTCACCAATGATGCCCAACTTGATGCCAGTACTTCTGGAAAAGGGGATGCTGGCAGTGTCAACATTACCGCCACTAATACCATCAAGTTTGATGGATCGGGGAGTGAGGCAACAAGCCGAGTCAACTATGGAGCCGAGGGTAAAGCCGGGGGTGTAACCATTACCACAAGCTCGTTAGAACTGACTAATGGTGCTGAACTTAGTGCCAGTACCTCTGGAAAAGGGGATGCAGGCAGTGTCAACATTACCGCTACTGATAGTATCAAGTTTGATGGAAGTTCCAATGGTGCAAAAAGCCAAGTCAACCCTGGAGCCGAGGGCAAAGCCGGAAACGTATCAATTTACACTGGCTTGTTAGAAGTTACCAATGGTGCCCAAATAAGTGCCAGTACCTTTGGAAAAGGGGATGCTGGTAGTGTCAACATTACTGCCACTGATGGTATCAAGTTGGAGGGATCGGGTAGTGGGGCATTCAGCTCAGTGGAATCTGAAGCGGAGGGCAAAGCCGGCGGTGTAACGATTACCACTGATTCGTTAGCAGTTACCAATGGTGCCCAACTTAATGCCAGTACTTTTGGAAAAGGAGATGCTGGTAGTGTCAACATTACCGCCACTGATGGTATCAACTTTGATGGTTCGGGTAGTGGGGCATCTAGCTCAGTGCAACCTGAAGCAGAGGGCAAAGCCGGCGGTGTAACGATTACTACTGGTTCATTAGCAGTTACCAATGGTGCCCAAATAAATACAAGTACTTATGGAAAAGGGGATGCTGGCAGTGTCAACATTACTGCTAACACTTTTGAAGCAAGCAATGGTGGTCAAGTATCTACCATAACTTCTGGTCAATTCCAGGCAGGTAATATCATATTCAAAGTCAAAGACAAAATCACCCTCTCTGGTTCTCTAACTGGTCTATTTGCCCATACCCTGGAAGGTTCAACTGGCAATGGAGGTAGTATATTCATAGACCCCAGAATCATGACCATTCGAGATGGTGCTTTCATAGCTGTTGGTAGTCAAGGAAAAGGTATTGGCGGTGATATCCATCTCACAGCAGGCTTCCTCACACTAGATGGAGGCACAATCTCTGCCAGAACTCGTAGTAGTAATGGTGGTAATATCACCCTTAACCTGCAAGACTTATTATTACTACGCAATGGCAGTCTAATATCCACCACTGCTGGCCTTGAGCAGTTTGGTGGTAATGGTGGGGACATCATCATCAATACTCCTAACGGCTTCATCGTCGCTGTCCCAAGAGAAAATAGCGACATTACCGCTAATGCTTACACTGGCATTGGTGGAAGAGTAGATATTCAAGCCTTTGGTATTTATGGCATTCAACCCCGCTCTAGCCCAACTTCTCTGAGTGACATTACCGCTAGTTCTGAGTTTGGTATAAACGGCACTGTAGAACTTAACACACCTGATGTAGACCCTAACAATGGCAACATCAACCTGCCAACAATACCAGTTGACACCGAAGTAGCACAGACCTGTCAAGCTGGTGGAACTTTTGCTAAGAGCAGTTTTACAATCACTGGACGCGGTGGTTTACCACCTAATCCGACAACAGATATTCTAACTCCTGACCTAGTGCATGTAGATTTAGTGGCTCTCAAACCCAGCACCAGAGAAGACAAGATTCCACCTGTTACTATCAACCCTACCGCTACACCAAAACCCATTGTAGAGGCTACTGGGTGGGTGATAAATGCCAAAGGTGAGTTGGAACTTACAGCGAATGCACCCACCACACCTCATGGTTCATGGCAGAACCCTGTATCTTGCCGTTCTTCTTAGATGTTACTGTTCACTAAACATCGCACACCCCGTACCACCAACTGGTGCAGATATTTAGCATTGTTTTAGAAAAAAGATGCACTAATATTTGATGTACCTCATTCACCTCGAAATCGCTGTATATATAACGTTTTGGCACGATGACCCCTATATTGCAATACGCTTGGGTTAAGAAATTTATCCGTTAAGGCAGGCTGTTCTTGAGCAGGGGATGCTGGCGTTGCAGGGGGAGAGAAAAAAGCTTAACTGAAATTTAAACGTGAGAATAAATCTAAAATCCAAAATTGCGTGGCTTTTTCAAAACTACATGGAAAGAATTTAAATATCCCGTAATGGTTTTAGCTAATGTTTTTTGCTGTTTTTTTGTAGTTATTGCCATTACTTGATATAATCTTCCTTCGGCAACATACATTCTACTTCTAGTAATTTTCCCTCCAGAATTGATATACTCAATTTCTTTACCAGGATGATTATTAGAACTACGAATATTTCTTTGACTAATTAAATTACTTTTTGTAGTCTTTAAAGCCATATCTCGTGCATTATTAAGTAAAGCTTGGGGATCAGTTACTTGACCATAACTATAAGGAAAATCATTGTAAGCAACTACATAAGCTACTTGCTGTTTTGGTGGTTGAGCGACAAATATTTGTAAGGTAATTTCCCCCATGTAAGTTTTTTGGTATTGAATATTTCTATTGGGGTTTCCCGGCATCAAAATACTAAAGCGTCCATCTGGTGCAGTGTATAACTTCCATTTTGGCTGCACGGGTTGAGAAACCTTTGGTTTAACAACAGTCGCCGGAGGTTTGGGTTGAGAAACCTTTGGTTTGACAACAGGCGTGGTAGGTTTGGGTTGACGTGCTTCCACAAAAACAGAGCCACCACAAACGAGTGTGGCGGCGATTAGTGGCAACAGACTTTTAATTGTCATATTTTTTGCCTTTTGAGATGCCGATCTCACTGATGATGCTAGCTGTTATAACCTAGCAGCACATAAAGCAGCACCTATTAGCCCCACTTGTGGGTTGAGGATAATATACACGGGGATCTCTTCAAGGAGGCGGCGCATCCTGCCTTTTTGGGTGAAATTTAATAAGAAATCGTTGTTTTGAATTAAGGGCAGGATTTTGGGCGCAATTCCACCAGCAATATATAAACCACCATAAGGTAGGAGTTTCAGGGCAAGATTGCCAGCTTCTGCACCGTAAGCCTCTACAAATAATTGCAAAGTTTGTTCACAGAGGCGATCGCGTTTTTCTAGTGCAGCTTTACCAATGACAGCACCAGGATCAACACTTTTCTCTTCTTGTCCGGCTTCTTGTTCCCAAGTTCTAACGACTTGGGCAATATCTGGTGATTCGGCGGCAATTTTGCGATCGCGCAGAAATTGGTAAATTGCCACAATTCCCATTCCAGAAACCACGCGTTCTACAGAAACGCGTTGGATATCATGTTTACCCAACAGGTATTTCAACAATTGAAACTCGATCTCGTTTCGAGGGGCAAAGTCAGCGTGTCCACCTTCTGAGGGAAAAACTTGATAGTGGTTTCCCTGCTTAATTAAAAACCCTTGCCCTAAGCCAGTACCAGCACCAATAATTCCAATAGGGGTTTCGGGTTGAGGTTTGCCAGCTTGCAATGTCAGCAAGTCTTCTTTTTGTAAACCTGAAATGCCATAGCCAACGGCGGCGAAGTCGTTAATTAAAGAAATATGCGGGATACCCAATTCTTCTTCTAAACGTTCGGTATCTAGGAACCAGGCTAAATTGGTGAGTTTGGCAGTATTTTTGACAATGGGGCCTGCGATCGCAAAACAAGCCTTTTCTGGTATGGATGTATTAGCTTTGACCAAAAACTGCTGCACTATCGGTACTAAATCAGGAAAATCAGCACTGTGGTAACTTTCCTGATAAATAGTATGTATTGCTGATGAGTCTGATGTTTCAACCAATTGCAGAATAGTTTTCGTACCGCCGATGTCTCCTGCTAGTAACAAAGTCATAGAATTTATTGGTGAATTAAATTACTTTTTTTGTAAGATATACCCAACCTAGCAGAAGTCATGAACGCAAATCTCTATCAGAAGTTTAAGCAAATCGAATAACTTCTTCTATGTGGGTTAAATGGGAAGTATCTCCTTTTAGTTCTAATAACCATTCTGGATCTTCGCGTACCACTTTTACTAAGGAACATAAAGAAGCTTTAACTTCTGTTTTAGCAATTTCGCCTACTAACCCCATTGCTCCGCCCAACACAGATGCACCATGTGCCACTAGTAGGATATCCTCTGGGAAGAACTCAGTAGCTAAACATCTCGCAGTTTGCCCAGAACGTTCTCGCACTTTTTCGTGAGTTTCAGGATATTTGGCGGCGATGCGGGAAGTGTAACTGGTGTCAATTCTAGGGAATAACTTTGCTAATGCTGGAGTTGAGAGTCTTTCGGGTTCTTCTGTCATCCAAACTGGATTTAGCCATTCACTCAAGCCTGTTTCGAGTTTGATTGGTAAGTTGAGCATTTCTGCAACTGCGTTTGCCGTTTGTACGGTTCGCAGGAAAGGAGAAGCGAAAATATGTCCAATCTTTTCTCCTTTCAATCGTCTAGCTAACTGTTGTGCCTGCACCATACCATCATCAGACAAGGGCGGATCATAGCGTCGTTCGGCGGTGAGGAACCAATCAGGGTTTACGAAGTCGAGGCGGTTAGCGTGTCTTGCTATCCAAACTATTTGACTCATGGGTTTAATTATTCCGGTGAATAGAATTCGCCGCTAAACAAATATATAGATATCTGCAAGGAGGGCTGCAAATATTAATATATGACAAAAATCGTAATAATATTTAATAATAATAATGATTAGGAAAAGTTATAAATGCTATCAATGTAGTTTTACTTAAAGCCTTTTTAGCCAAGTGTCTAAAGCAATATCGACTATAGTAATTTGCTGAAATTGCTTACAACTTCAACCATCCAAATAATTGCCCTACAGTTAACTGAAGATCATTAACTAAATCGGGAACTGGTAATATTTCTTGGTCTTCTTGTAAAAGTTCTGGTTGCTGCTTTGGTGGATAGATTAAAACAGAGCGATCGCCTGGATCAATTAACCAACCTAAACGACTACCATGTTTTAAACAATGTAGAATATTTCCGGTTACTTTAGTCTGGCTTTGATCTAGCGACAGAATCTCAATTGTCCAGTCTGGATAAGTCTTGAAGACATTAGCTACATCTCCACCTTCATCTATGGGAATCCGTTCCCAAGCAAACACAGCTACATCAGGTACAATTGAACGTCCGCCAAAAGTACACCGCAGTTCTGGAAATGCAAGGGCAATTTTTTGAGGTTTAGCTACAGAATTGATATTACTGACTAATTCACCCTGAAGAATACTATGTTTTCCTTGAGGCATGGGCTTTTGAATAATTTGACCATTGATGTATTCTGAGCTAGGCTTTGTTTCTGGTAGTTTCAAAAATTCTTCTAAGGTTAGGGGTTTAGTTGCTGATTTTACCATGTGCTTGTACCTTCCAAATTTTCATGTAATGAATTATCCTAAATAAGCTTTTTTAACTCGCTCATCACTAATTAATTCTGATGCTGCACCCGTTAAAGTTATAGAACCAGCTTCCAAAACATAGCCGCGATCGGCAATTTGTAGAGCCAAATTCGCGTTTTGTTCAACTAACAAAATAGTCACGCCTGTAGCCCGGAGATTTTCAATAATCGAGAAGATTTCCCGGACGATCGCAGGTGCTAAACCTAAGCTAGGCTCGTCTAAAAGTAATAGCTGTGGTTTACTCATGACAGCACGAGCGATCGCTAGCATTTGTTGTTCACCACCACTGAGGGTTCCTGCTAGTTGATTGCGTCTTTGTGATAGGCGTGGAAATAGCTCAAATTGACGCTGGATATCTGCTTTTACCTCAGCTTGATTGGAGCGAATATAAGCACCTAAAAGCAAATTATCAAATACTGTTTGCCGCGCTAATACTCTGCGTCCTTCAGGACAATGAGCGATACCAAGTTGGACAACTTCGTGAGTTTGGCGGCGGTTAATATTATGTCCATTATAGATAATTACGCCACTTTTAGGATTAACTACTTTAGATATGGCACGGAGTGTAGTAGTTTTACCAGCACCATTAGCACCAATTAGAGTAACTACCTCGCCTTTTTGAATAATTAAATTAATCTTTTTTAGAGCTTGGATGCCGCCATAATTAACATCAAGTTCTTGAATTTCTAAAATTGTATAGTTTGGCTTACTATCGGCTTTCATCGGCGGTTTACATCCAGAAATGTTGATTCAAAACCTAAGATACATCAATCATACATTTCTTAAAACAGTGCGTAGACATTGCTGCAACTTCAAACCAACGCCATAATACCGCAATCTTTATGATGTACCATTAATTACTGATAAATATATCAAACGTCCTGTGGCAAAAGTAGCAGATATTGGTAGCAAACGACTTATTAATTTAGCTCCCGACGCATGGGTAAAGTGGGTGACTCAGCGTCCTGAAGTCGTGGCGAAAGAAATTCTCGGCTCTGAGTTTCACTGGATTAGCCGCGAAACAGATGTGTTGGTGAAAGCATACAGTGCTACTCATGGAGATTTTCTGGTACTTAACGAACTACAGTTGCGTTACACGGCACAGATGCCTCTACGGATGAGAGCCTATGCTGCCTTGGCACAAGAACGCTATCAATTGCCAACTTACCCAGTACTAATCAACATTTTACCGCCACCATCTAACTTAACTATTGTCAATAGTTACGAGCAGGAATTTTTGGGATTACGTGCTATCCAAGATTATCGCGTGATTAATTTGTGGGAAATCGATGCTGAAACAGTATTTGAGCAATCACTACCATCCTTGCTACCCTTCGTGCCAATCCTGCGAGGAGGGGGAGAAGTATCAGTTGTGCAACGCGCATTACAGGCGCTAAGAGCAGATGCAGAGTTGAACGAGTTAGAATCATTGCTGGCATTTTTTGCTAGCTTTGTGTTAGACACGCCTTTAGTGCAACAAATCATGAGGTGGGATATGGCAGTATTGCGAGAATCGCCTTGGTATCAGGAAATTGAGCAAAGAGGTATTCAGCAGGGTGCGCGACGGCAGCTAATCCGAGTATTGGAACAACGCTTTGGCGAAATTCCTCATGAAGTGGAAATAAGGCTTGAGGGCGAGAGTGTGGAACAATTAGAAAGCTTAATGGATAGCGCGATCGCAGTGAATTCTTTAGATGAATTTATCCAAAGTTTGTCTACATGAATTCCATAGAAAATTTCAAGTTACCATAAATCTCACTTATTGAGTGCATCTATACCTTAATGACGAAGCCTGCTGATGTTAGTACTAAAAAATTAATCAGCCTCGCACCCAATAACTGGGTAAGATGGGTAACCCAGATTCCTGATGTTGTTGCTGGGGAAATTCTAAATAGTGAATTCCAGTGGATTAGCCGGGAAAGTGATGTTTTAATCCGTGTCAGTAGTCCCCAACATGGAGAATTTTTGCTTCTCAACGAATTGCAATTACGCTATCAATCCCAAATGCCGCGTCGGATGCGTGCTTATGCTGCATTAGCAGAAGAAAAATATAACTTACCAATATATCCTGTTCTCATCAATATTCTTAAAACTGGTAACAACGAAATACCCACAAGCTTTACATCAAATATTGCAGGATTACGGGCAATACAAGATTATCGGGTAATTAACCTGTGGGAAATTGATGTGAATATTGCTTTTCAACAACCCTTACCATCCTTACTGCCATTTGTACCCATTCTCAAAGGTGGTGAAAATGAATCTATTATTAGAGAAGCATTGCAAATTCTCCGTGCTGATGAACAACTTAACCAACTGGAAACAGTTCTAGCTTTTTTTGCTACGTTTGTTTTAGAGAATACGCTCGTTCAAGAAATCATGAGGTGGGATATGTCCGTATTACGTGAATCACCTTGGTATCAAGAAATTTTACGCGAAGGAGAAGCACGCGGGGAAGCACGAGGGAAAGCAAGCGGGGAAGTAAGCGGGGAACTGCGAGGAATACTTTCTGCGATTGAAATTAATTTAGAGTTGAAATTCAGCGATCGCGGCTTAAATTTGATGCCACAAATTAACCAGATTCAAGATTTAGAGCGTTTGAAAACAATTTTACGGAATATTGTAACTGCAAATACTATTGAGGAATTGCAACAGATTTTGTAATTCTCAAGTTAGTTATCATTCATTTCCCAAATAAGCTTCAATTACAGCCGGATCGTTTCTAACTACAGATGGTTCACCCAATGCAATCAATTGCCCAAAATCTAATACTGCAATGCGATCGCACAAACCCATAACTAAGGGTACATGGTGTTCTATAAGGATGATCGTTAAATTGAAGCGATCGCGCAGGCTACGGATAAATTCACTGAGTTGCTGTTTTTCGTTGGGGTTCATCCCCGCCGCAGGTTCATCGAGAAGTAAGACTTGGGGTTGTAATGCTAAAGCGCGGGCAATTTCTAAGCGACGTTGATCACCGTAGGCGAAGTTTTTGGCTTTTTCATGGGCGCGATCGCTTAATCCTACCAAATCCAATAAATCTAAAGCTTTCTGCTTAGTTTTAAGTTCTTCTCTAGGTGCTGGTGGTAATCCCAAAACTCCTGTAATCATATTACTTTTAGTGTGTAAATGCCGGGCAATTATCACATTTTCTAACGCCGATAATTCCCCAAATAAACGGATATTTTGAAAGGTACGGGCGATACCTAAAGCAGCAATTTGATGAGGACGCAGTTGGGAAATTTCTGCACCTTGATAAATTAATTTCCCGCCAGAAGGGGGAATGAAAGCAGTAATCAAATTAAACAGTGTTGTTTTGCCAGCACCATTAGGGCCAATCAATCCAAAAATCTCATGTTTATTTACACTAAAAGATACATTATTTACCGCCACTAAACCACCAAAACGGCGAGTCAATGCTATTGCTTCTAAGACAATACTGCTGTTAGCTTCTGGAATACTATGTGACATTTTTGCATATTATTATGAATATAAAACTGAAGCAATAACTCTCTAAAACTTTTCTTACTTCGCGCCCTTTGCGTCTTTCGCAGTTCGTTTATTCATGATTTTCCGTTTTTGAAAAATATCTGGAGTAATTAGCCCTTGCGGGAAAAATATTGTACCTACTACTATTAAAAAACCAAAAATAATTAATCTCCCATCGCGCAAAAATTGTGCTAGCCAATTAGGTAAACCAGCAGTATCAGCTAAACTTCGCAGAATCTCTGGTAAGGCTGTAAATACCATACCTCCAACTACCGAACCTAAAAAAGTTCTTGAACCACCAATCAAAACAAAAGTTAAATATATAATACTAGAATCAAAAGTACCTTGACGAGCATTCCAGGTATTAAGGAAGTGGGCGCTAATTGCACCTACAACTCCTGCAAGTATAGCCCCTAGTGTAAACGCCAAAACTTTGTAATAAGTAGGATCAATTCCCATTGCACCCGCAGCTAATTCATCTTCGCGGATAGCAATAAAAGCTCTTCCTACACGGATGCGTTCTAAACGATAAAACAGCACCATACTAATTAATAGTAAGGGCAAAGCAATCCATAAATATTCAATTGGTGTTTGGAAAGGTTGAGGAATGCCAAAAATTCCCACAGCACCGCCTGTAATATCTAGATTGAGAGAGATAACGCGCAGAACTTCTACAAAAGCGATAGTAGCGATCGCTAAATAAATTCCTCGCAATCTCAACGCTGGAATTCCTACTATTACACCCAAAAAACCACAAATTACACCAGCAATTAACATCTCCAATAACAATAATGGAATGGGAAATAAACTACTGCTAGATGTAAAAACCTTTGTGGATAAAATTGCTGCAATATACCCACCTAAAGCATAAAACCCTGGACTAGCTAAAGACAATTGTCCTGTCATTAGCGGTAAGTAAAGCGATAATCCTATTAGCGCCCCCAATACCATAGAGACAATTAGAGAACCATAAGTAGCGAAAAAATCAGCCATTTTAAAAAATTTTGATTAAGCTTAATTAAACTATCGCTTTTATAACCTATTAAGCTGTTAATATTTGATCTGCTGTCAGCGCCAGTTCGGGAAAAGTTCGTGATACAATTCGTTCTGAACCTCTAAAAAGTGTCCGTTGATATTTTCCCTCAGCATCTAATAGAAAAACAAATACAGCCGGAACTTTTGGATTTCCCAAATATTCTCTTAGCCCAATTGCCAAATAATCTACAATCCAATATTCTGTAATACCTAAACGTTGATACTCATCCAATTTATCAATGTAGTCATCTTCCCAATTGGTTGATGTTACTTCTACAGCTAACTGGATAGGTTCTTCAAGTGCAGAGTAAGCAGAACGATTTGAGCGCCATGTATCTTTATCTATGACACTTACATCAAGCTTACGCCCTTGTTCTACTTCATTAGCAGTTATAGTTTTAAAGACTGCTGTATTATTAACTACATAATTTAAGTTTAGTCGCCTAATTTCATCATTGAAACCAAACAATATAAAATTGGCGACATCATCATGATTTCTAGTTGCACGCACCTCTACACCCGGATTTCTCACCACATCTCGAATAAGTCTGCGCTTGAGCAGGGGAGCAGGGGAGCAGGGGAGCAGAGGAGAGTTCAATGTGCCTTGTTCTTTCCCCTCTGCACCTCTGCCCCTCTGCCCCTCTGCCCAATATCCCCTCAAGCTTGTGAGAAATGCGGGTACAATTTCTCTATCTACAAGTTCATATAAACCTTCTTCTGGACACTGTTCTAAAAATTGCTCAAAAGTTAGTT
Organism: Nostoc sp. ChiVER01; assembly: GCF_034531155.1. NCBI lineage: Bacteria > Bacillati > Cyanobacteriota > Cyanophyceae > Nostocales > Nostocaceae > Nostoc > Nostoc sp. ChiVER01. Next base: position 71,404 of record NZ_JAVRBS010000021.1, read on the forward strand.
TTTGTCTGGTGTATGTTTTCATCGTGCTACGTCTATTTAAACTTTTTGAATAAACCGCCGCCCTAGCAAACCTTGGGGTCTAACTAATAGCATAATAAACAAAATTCCAAATGCTACTGCGTCTTTATATCCAGAGAATTCCGAAGGAACAAACGCCTCGACTAATCCAATTACTAAGCCTCCCACCACTGCACCGGGAATACTACCTAAACCACCTAAGACAATTACCGCTAAACCGCGCAAACCAAAAGCAATGCCGAAATATGGCCCTGCAATACTAACACTAGAAGCAACTAGAGTTCCTGCCAATCCTGCTAAAAAACTGCTGATGAAGAATGTTAGGATGATAAAGCGATCGCTATTAATTCCTAACAAACTAGCTGTAGTTGGATCTTCTGCGATCGCTTGCATTGCCTTACCATATTTAGTTCGATTAATAAAATAGGTAAGAATTGCCACAATTACAACTGATACAGCAAAAATTACCACTTGAACGCTGCGAATCGGAATTGGATTTTCTGGAGTACCAAAATTAATCGCAGGTGGCAAATTACCGTAAGTATTTGCGGGGTATGTGTAACTTTCCGCGCCTACTAAATACTGAATTAAATTTACAATTACTACTCCTACCCCCAAGCTAGAAACAACAGTTAGCAAGGGATCAGATCCCTGACGGCGCAAAGGTTGAAAAGCCACCCGTTCCATCACTACCCCTACTAATCCTGCCAAGGTACTTGCTAAAATCAAAGCTATAGCAAATGGTAATTTTATCGGCAAGGCTGCATTAGCTAGTAAGCCGTTAAACCCAAAGTTACCACCTATGAGTGCATAAGTGAAATATGCACCCAAGGTAAAAATCGCGCCATGAGCTAAATTAATGATGCCCAAAATAGAATAAACTAAGGTATATCCCAATGCAAAAATTGCATAGATACTACCGATAGATAATCCGTTCAAAAATTGTTGCAGAAATAGAGTTATATCCATAGTGCAACTATTTTATAAATACGAATTTTCCAGTGTTTCCATCTTTATCCATCTTAATTTGGGCGACGTAAAATTCTTTTTGAATTACATCACCGACTGGTGTAAAAGCAATTTCACCTAAAGGAGTATCATACTTTCCAGCTAGTATTTCCTTGTTCAATTCTGTCCGCAGTTTATCAAGAGGTAATGTGCTGATTTTGGTTTTCTTATCCAACGCTCTCAGAGCTTCAACATATACCTGCACCGCAGCAAAAGATTGACCAGTAAATTGGGCTGGTTCTTTCTTATATTGCTCAATATAGGTTTGGCGAAATACCTTATTAATCTCACCAGGATATTCAGGACTGTAAGCTTGGGCAATCAGCACACCATCGCAAAGTGCTTTACACACTGATAAAACATTTGGTGTATTTAGACCATTACCACCAATAATTATGCCTTTATAACCCAGTTCTCGCAGTTGTCGCACTAAGTTACCACCATCAGCAGCTAATCCCGAAATAATTACCAAATCTGGTTTTAAGTTAATTGCATTGGTAGCTTGGGCTTGGAAGTCTGTATCAGTAGTTTGGAACTTTTGAACTGTTACTAATTCTAGTCCTTGTTCTTTTACTGCTTTTTGAAAAATCTCCGTTTCCGATTTATTAAATGCATCATTTTGGGCGTAAAAAACTGCGACTTTTTTAATTTGAGGATTCTGCTTGAGTGCAGCTTTCAGCGAATTAGGAGCAACTATAGAGACGGGGGCAGATACACGGGCTACATAATCACCGATTTCTGGAATTCCTTTTGCGGTATTTGATGCACCAATAACTGGGACTTTAGCACGTTCGGCGATGGGGTCAGCACTAAAAGCTTGCTGTGATAAAGTAGGCCCAACAATACCGACAACTTTATCTTTGTTAATTAAAGTTTGAAAAGCGTTAATTGCTCCAGCTTCATCACCGCTAGTATCTTGAGTTACCAATTTAATCGGAGTGCCATTAATACCGCCTTTACTGTTGAAATACTTCTCGGCAATTCTGGCTCCCACAAATCCCTCTTGACCAAGTAATGCTACGTTGCTAGTTTGTGCTAAGGCAATACCGATGGGAATAGCACCCGATGTAGTCGTAGTCTGGGCGGTGTTAGTTGTAGTGTTATTTGTAGTACTATCTGGAGAATTTGCCACAGAGCCACCGCCACCACCACAGCCTGTTAGTAGTAAAGCGCAAGTTGATAATAATGCTGTTGTCTGAGCGATCGCGTTGTTCATCGTTAGAGAATCATGTAGTTATTAGATATTCGGCAAAAGCTTATAGTAATTTTCATCATCTGCAAAGAAATGACGCAGATTTCCACTTTTGCACGAATTATATTAAATCATTCTTATTTGACCATGCGAACACAAATATTCAAAGTGTTTGTAAATACAAATTATAATTAGCCATGATTTTATCATTCCCAGGTCAAACTTGGGAATCGTTAAGCGTCAGCGCCCTCAGGTGTCAGATGTTCGAGTCAAACTTAAGAGTCTATTTATAAAGTAAGTATTAAAGTAGGGTGTGTTACGGCTATGCAAAAATTTGGGACTTTGAAAGAGTACAGATTAGCCGTAACACACCATGTATTTCGGTGCGTTAAGCGTTATAACGCACCCTACAATTTAAGGTTTACTTTATAAATTATCTCTTAATCTAACGGCTGATAAGAGCAATTCTATCCCACAAATGTTCTGAGTTTGAAGTGGCTATGTAAAGGATTGTAACTGATTTCTGTAACTTTTAGAATTGAAACTGAATCAGAAATAGGTACGTGGTTTCATCGTACAATACCAGCCAAACTGAAATAAAAATTCAGGAATTAAAACTTTACATCTGTCTAAATCTTTCCAACAAACACAAGAGCAGTATTAAGGAGGAAAACATTAGATTTTATGAAAAAGAAATTTACAATTTTAGCAGGCACAACATCGGTAATTTTATCTCTGGTAAGCCAACCAGTTCTTGCAGCTTGGAGTGGACCTCAATATCTGGGAGGTGTATACTCCTCAGATCCTAGTTGCACTTCTTTAGGTATAAATCAGGCGATCTGTGCTGGTCTAGGAACTGATCGTGCACTTTATGTGAATCGGTTTAATGGCAGTTCGTGGAGTGGACCTCAATATCTGGGAGGTGTATACTCTTCAGATCCTAGTTGTACTTCATTAGGTATAAATCAGGCGATATGTGCTGGTCTAGGAACCGATAATGCACTTTATGTGAATCGGTTTAATGGTAGTTCGTGGAGTGGACCTCAATATCTGGGAGGTGTATACTCCTCAAATCCTAGTTGTACTCGCTTAGGTTCAAATCAGGCGATCTGTGCCGGTCTAGGAACTGATAATGCACTTTATGTGAATCGGTTTAATGGCAGTTCGTGGAGTGGACCTCAATATCTGGGAGGTGTATACTCTTCAGATCCTAGTTGTACTTCATTAGGTATAAATCAGGCGATATGTGCTGGTCTAGGAACCGATAATGCACTTTATGTGAATCGGTTTAATGGTAGTTCATGGAGTGGACCTCAATATCAGGGAGGTGTATACTCCTCAAATCCTAGTTGTACTCGCTTAGGTTCAAATCAGGCAATCTGTGCCGGTCTAGGAACCGATAATGCACTTTATGTGAATCGGTTTAATGGTAGTTCGTGGAGTGGACCTCAATATCAGGGAGGTGTATACTCTTCAGATCCTAGTTGTACTTCCTTAGGTATAAATCAGGCGCTCTGTGCTGGTCTAGGAACTGATCGTGCACTTTATGTGAATCGGTTTAATGGCAGTTCGTGGAGTGGACCTCAATATCTGGGAGGTGTATACTCCTCAAATCCTAGTTGTACTCGCTTAGGTTCAAATCAGGCGATCTGTGCTGGTCTAGGAACTGATAATGCACTTTATATTAATGCTGGCCCATAGTTACAGAAGTTTTTCTCTAGGGTAAAGGGTAGGCTTAGTTTAGGACATCAGTTAACGAACACTTTGATAAATTGCTCTCTCCAGTTATGCCCTTCCCCTTCTTCAGTAATTTAAGATTTTTTGAGTATTAGGCAGGTAAAATTTATCAAGCCCTTTTTTCGCTACCAGCTAATTCCTTAGGTTCGTAGTGACGACAACCATTACATGGGCCTTGGGGATTGACAGCACAACGCATGTAGCCAGATCGGGCATTAAATTTGCAGCTGATATCGCCAATCAGATAACCCACCCCTTCTAAATAATAGCGATCGCCTTCTACAGGTCTGATGTTTTGTCGTCCCTGCATCGGTGGAAAATTCATGGCTGCTTGCCTCATTCGTAAGCGCGATCGCGCATGGGTTTTGCGGATCGCCCACAAAGAAATCAGGGACGGTAAAAAACCAACGGCAATCACTAAAAGTGTCTTTAACACCTTCTTTTTACCTCTTCTGTGCGCTGATTGATTGTCCCTGATGTTGCACTCTGGTTTTACGGAAGTGCAAATATTAGGGCAGGCTTGCCTACTTCCTACCACAGTTTGTAGCAATTAGCAATGGTAATGTGGTGAGTAATTTTGAGGAAAAATTTCCTTCTGCCACTTCAATCAGCATAACTGTTAAAACCTCAGAGGTGATCTGCCGTTGAATGTTGATAATTTTAAGATTTGTTGACTAATACCTTTTTGAAGAAGTGTTTTATGTCAGGTTTAGCCCCGTTCTTGTTTTTTCTGTGTCGCTGCGATGCTAATCTTTTTTTGGTTTGCTGACGAAGTTGCTGTGCTAGCAGTGCGGCTTCCCTTTCATTTTGGAGTAAATCAACTTTTCGCGTTGTCAAAATAAATGATTTGTTAGACTTTCGTTTCACCCAAGGGACGCTAACTGCGAAATACTGACAAATATTCTTGCATAGCTCCTTTATCAAGAGTGGGCAACGTTTTTGAGTATTCAATGTGTTAGCGATCGCTTTCAACTCTAATATCGCTGCTTCTAACTCTTGTGCCATCTGATTGATACGTTCGACTTGGGTTATAAAACGCTCCCGTTCACTGATGATTTTTTTTTCTTGGGGTTGCAGTGGCAATATAGGAGTAATTACAGATGTAGGCTGGAACAGCAAAATGGGCTTTTTGTCCGTATCTTGGATTTTTTTCATACTACCTCAAGCAAGGCTAGCTGACTTTTAAAGCATTTTAGCAGCTAATTAGTATATTTGTACTATATTAAGTGTGATACCTAAAAAGAGAAGCAATCGCAAAGGTTTAGAATTGCCGCAATACTTGTCGGTTAAGGGGAAAGAAAAAACCTTTAACCTTTTCCCCAAACCCAATTCCGAGTTGAAAATCCAAAACCCGAGCAGTATTGAGGATTGCCGCGCTTTGCTTGCTTCTGACTAAGTATTAAAGAATTTCTAGTAAAAAAAAATCCCATCGCAAGGTAGCACACCTGTGCTACCGTACAGACGGACAAATTAATTTGGGATAATTATTTTTTGGAAGTCCCTTAATATGGAGTGCTAGTGCCTTCAATAAACTCAGGGGGTAGCACATCATTAAACAATAATTGTTGTAACTCGACACCTTCGGGACGGCTCCAATCCTTAACCAACTCAGCAATCAAAGTGATTGTAGCAGTTAGCACAACTCCAGAATCACGCATCCGTTGCCGTGCTAAATCTTCAGAGAGATAGAATGGTGAACCAGAAGCATCCATAACTGCTTGAACACTGTAGCCCTCGCGCACTGCGCTGATAGCCGGATAAACTAAGCAAACGTCCGTAGTTACGCCAGCCATAATTAAATTACTACGATTTGTATCTTTGACTGCTTGAACAAAGTTCTTATCGTCCCAAGCATTTACAATGCCTGCACGCTTGATTCTTAACTCGTAAGCTTCAGGTAGGCTTTGTGCTAAAGCAGTCATCAGCAAACCTTGAAATCGATCTTCTTGGCTACTTGTCAAAACCACAGGTATCTTAAGTACCTTTGCTACTTTTGCAAGTGCAAGAGTATTCTTCTCTACCTCAGTCAGAGGCAAGTTCTTGATCAGCTTCATAGTGCCAACTTGATGATCAATCAGAAGCATAGCCGAGTTTTCTTGAGTGAAGTCAGAAAATTTCATTGTGCTGTTTTCCTAGTTGACCGTTGATATAATCTCAGAAATCTCTAGACTTCATTCTGAAACGAACATCAAGCATTGCACAAGTAGGAACACAAGTGTACGTAGCATCTATCCTAAACATGGCTCAATCACCTCAAATCCTCAACTCACATCCTTATTTACGGCAGACACTTGAACTAGTTTCTAACAAATGGGTTACGGCAATCATCTACGTTTTATCCCAAGGTACGAAACGCTATGGTGAGTTGCATAGAGAAATTGGAAACGTTTCACAACGAATGCTAACCCGTACTCTGCGTGATTTGGAGAGAGATGGTCTTGTGAAGCGTAAAGTTTATCCTACTAATCCTCCCACAGTAGAGTATTCCTTGACATCGTTGGGAGAAACGTTGGTTGAACCACTTCGGCTATTATGCCAGTGGTCAATAAATCACTTTCATGAAGTAGAAACTGCCAGAGAAAATAAAAAGTAAAAACAATCATATAGACAGATTAATTATTATTGTTCGATTTCTCAAACACTTTTGGAAAAGCTTTCACAATTAAGAAACTCTTGATTATTTTATTTGTAGATTTCTCTTTATATTCTGTTATATATCCGAAAATCATTGTACTCGTAAGCTAATTTAGATCCGCCAGGGATGATAATATTTTTAATATAGTTATTTGTGATTAATTATCTTATTTATGAAATTAAGAATATACGAAATAGCTGATACCGAAGAAATTATGAAATTGTTCTACGACACTATTCATGAAGTGAATATTCACGATTATACACAAGAACAGGTTGATGCTTGGGCACCAGCAAATATGGATATTGACGTATGGATTAAAGGTTTAGGAAGTAAGTTTACTTATGTAGCAGAAGAACAAGGTAAAATTATTGGTTTTGGGGAATTAGAGGCTAATGGACATATTGACCGTTTTTACTGTCATAAAGATTTTCAAAGAAAAGGGATTGGTAAGAAAATCTTAGAACAGCTTGAATCAAAAGCAAAGTCTTTGGGAATTGAAAAGTTATTTGTAGAAGTTAGTATTACAGCCAAACCTTTTTTTGAAAGACATCATTTTATTGTTATGAAACAGCAAGAAGTAGAACGTAGAGGGCAAAAACTAATAAATTTTATTATGGAAAAATCAATTTAATAATTAACCTGAATTCGGTTTAAGGACTTTGAGATAAAAGACATTCCATCCAATACTTGTCGGGTTTTGGGAAAAAGAGAAAGAAAAAGTATAGATAAAAAATGCTCTAAAAAGCACCATTTAAAATCTGATTAGCAGTCAAGTTGAAATCTGGAAAAGTAGGGGATATAATACGTTCCGAATTCCTAAATTGAGCAACTTGATATTCTTCTTCAACTAAATGATAAATAGAAATGGTTGGTTGTTTGGGATTACCAATAAACTTTCTGGCTCCTAAGGCTGCATAATCAACTATCCAATATTCAGGAATTTTCATTGCTTCGTAATTCCCTAATTTGGTATAATAATCATCTTCCCAGTTTGTACTTACAACCTCGACGATCAAAGGAATGGATTCACTTTGAGTCACAGTAGATTCTTTTTCCCACAATTCTTCATTTGGCAAATTAGCATCGTTGATTAATACGATATCTGGCAAGTAACCTGATGATTTTCTCCGTGGTTTTACTAAAGCTGTTTTGGGGATAAAGTATGGTAGTTTCAAGCGCTTATATTCAACGGTAATTTCTCCTGCTAAAAATTCCGTAACTTTTTCATGCTTTCCACTCGGTTGAGACATTTCTACAATTATCCCATCGTGTAATTCGTACCGTTTTCCGGTGTTTTCCGGCAGCCACGCAATAAATTCTTCAAAAGTCAATAGTTTGGGTAAAGCTTGAGCCATATCAAAACCTCCGCTTGTTTTGACTTTACCATTACCAATGGAAAACCCCGCCGTCTATTTTCTCGCGGTGATAAGGAATATCGTGATGTTGGTTATGAATCAATACGGTTCAGTTAAGGCTAAAACTCTTTGTCAAACTCAATTTTTTTAACGAACCGCCAAGGACGCCAAGAACGCAGAGAGAAGAAAGAAATGCTTAACTGAACTGTATTGGGTTATGAATGTCGTGATTTTAGCCAAAACAATAAAATTGCCTCTCACCTACCCGCAGGGAGGGCAAACTTTGCCTATGTAGATGCGTTTATGCAGTGTGCAGCAGGCAATTTCATTCGCTTGGGCTTAAGTTGACACTTGCGCTGCGCTTCCGTGCAAGACACTTTGCGAACGCGCACCAGGCAAAGAAGCTCAAAAATCAAATCAGATTGCTATAGGATTAAATTTCTCTCAATAACTGATTAATTTTAATTTGCAGTTTTTCCCGTAATTGTTGTGCCTGCCGATAAGTTATTTTACGCTCTTTGTTTGAATGGTTGTGCAATTGTGCTGGTTCCAAAGGCTGAATAAAGTAATGCAGGCGAGTTCTCATTGCCCAAACTCCCATTGACGGAAACAGAATTAAGGCAAGCATTAAAGGCGAGATAGGAAAAAAGGGTAATTTGATTAGCTTTTGTAATTTTTTGAAATTAATAGCCCAAGGATGTAAAGATTCACTACCGATGCAAACTACTGGCAGAATAGGAATTTGATAGCGATCGCTCAATTTAATAAAACTCACATCAAACTTTTCTAGTTGATAGCGTTTCCTCCAACCTTTCCCAAGGCCGCGGATACCTTCAGGTGCATATAAGAGAATTTTACCTTGGGCGATCGCTATAGACGTTGGCACAGCGATCGCTGCTTCAAAATCATCTAATTCGGCTCGCACACCACCCAAAACCTGCGACCATTTAGGTGGTAGCCACCAAATTATCCAAGGATGTTCAAACAATGTAGGACTTGCTACGGGTTGTATTACCCATCCTCTAGCTTTACTTAATAAATAACCCAAGGTCAAAAAATCCCAAGGAAAACTCATCCCTGCGTGGTTCATTGCCACAATCAATGGCCCTGTTTGCGGCAAGTTTTCAACTTGTTGTAATTCTCCACGAAAATAGTATTCGACAATGGGGGCAAGAACTTCTTTGCGAAAAGCTTGTTGATATTTGGGATCAAATTCACTAACTTCTGTTCGAGGTGAACGAAAACCAAGACGCAACCAACGACTCAGCAGCGCCAGATAAAATCCGCCAGGAATTAAAAATAATCCATATTCAAGCCAATTCCAACCGTCTGGATCGGTATGATAGTGCTGCCAATGACGGTTAAATATAATCAGCCAGCCTGGAGGATACCAAAGACAAAACCAATCAAACCAGCTAAATATATAGCCTTTAACTGGTGCATTTTCTAGCTGAGTCTTTAGGAGGTTTTCAGAGTGTTGATTTGTCAAAACTAATGATATTAATTAAACACAAAATAAATTTTATTTAATTTATTATAGCTTTATAGATTTACTATTGGGATATTACTGTGTAAGTAAATTTAACTACATGTTTTGTAAATAGTATTTAAGTATGTTATGAAGCATGAATATACAATACATCAGGCATAGATTTTTAGCAATGCATAAACCTTTAAAATTTTTATGATTTTTCATAATTATACTATCTTGGCATTACGCACCTAAAAAAATTTAATTTTTATTTTATAGTTAGCTAATACAGTTATTTTGTCTCAACAATTTTTTGTCGCACACCTTAAAACAGTTAACATTTATCAGAAGTATGGCGAGGACTTAAATCATTGAACAGTAATTAATCAAAACTGATAAGTAATATTAGTATTCAGCCAAAAGATGAAATTGATAATAACTAATGATAGTTTAAATTCTTCCTCAAGTTGGAGACAAATGGCGAGACATCTGTCTTACTCTGCCTATTATGGAACTAGGAAAATCACTAAAAATCTCAGATTTAATCCGTGAACTTCGGCAGCAGCTCGATCTCTCTCAGGAAAAGTTTGCAGCCAAGTTGGGAGTTTCTCTGCGAACAGTTAATCGCTGGGAGAATGGATCTTCAGTGCCTTCACAGATGGCACTAAAGCTAATTCAAGAAATGTTACAGAAAATGGGCGAACCAGGCAAAAGACTACTGACCGAGTATCTCCTAAAGGCGGAGCAACGGGAGGACTCTTAAGATGATGGTCAAAGTACTCGAAAAAATTTTGATGATGCGCTCTTGGTTACTAACATACAGCGTGATGATTTTGGCAGTCATAGCGGCGCTGCTATTGACGCGACTGTTGTTGCCAGTCTTCGATCCGAGCGTATTTACATTATTTTATGCTGCCGTGGCAATCAGTGCCTGGTATGGTGGCATGAAATTTGGAGTACTAGCGATCGCTCTTTCTGTTACAACTGCTTTCTATTTTTTAATCGAGCCAGTCTACTCGTTCGATTTCCTCAGCCCGAACGTCTTGGTACAATTAACCTCGTTCTCACTAGTATCTTTCTTAATTACCGCCCTCTCTTCAGAGTTGCGAACTGCTAGACGTAAAGCAGAGACGAGCCTAAAGTTGTTGCAAAATAGCGAAATGCGGTTTAGCCGACTGGCAGAATCCAACATCATTGGAGTTATCGTAACTGATATGAGCAACGGCTCGATCGTGGAAGCCAATGATGCTTTTCTGAAGATGGTCGGCTATACCCGAAAAGACTTTGACGCTAACCAAATAAACTGGCGCGAGATTACCCCAAACGAATATCTTTTATTGAGTGAGCGTTCAGTAGAAGAACTCAGAACAACCGGAGTATGTAAACCCTTTGAGAAGGAATATATCTGCAAAAATGGCGATCGCATTCCCGTTCTGATCGGTTCTGTTGTCGTAGGAGATACTCAAGAAACGGTCATTGGCTTCGTTGTTGATTTGAGCGAACGCAAACAAGCCCAAGCGGCATTACAGCAAGCCAATGAGCGGAACACACGCACTCTAGAAAACATGAGTGATGCATTTATTACTTTAGACCGGGACTGGCGAATCATCTATCAAAATGCCGAGGCAGAGCGAATTAACCGCAAATTCCGGACAGAGATTATCGGTAAGTCGCACTGGGAGGAATGGCCCTTATCAGTGGGCACTAATGTAGACCATCAGTACCGAAGGGCGATGGCAGAACAGATTCCCGTCCACTTTGAGCATCACTACTACTTGCCGTCTAAGTATGACCTGTGGCTGGAGATTCACGCCTACCCTTGTGAAGATGGTCTTGATGTTTTCTTCCGTGATATCAGCCAACGTAAGCAAGTAGAGAAGGCAGTCCGAGCAAGTGAAGAACGCCTTAAGAGTTTTTTCCAAGCGAATATAGTTGGTATTCTCTTTGGTGATGTGAATGGTATGGTCACTGAAGCCAACGACGAGTTCTTGCGAATAGTCGGCTATACCCAAGCAGATATCCAGTCAGGCAGACTACGCTGGACTGATATCACGCCTCCAGAGTACCAATATTTAGATGAACTGGCTATTGCTGAGGCAACAGCGAAGGGAACCTGTACTCCTTATGAGAAGGAATGCATTCGCAAAGATGGTTCCAGTGTGCCGGTTGTAGTTGGCTACTCTGTCTTAGGTGAATCTCAACAGAACTTAGTTGCATTCATTCTTGATATTAGCGATCTCCAGCAAGTTAAAAAAGCGCTGAGTCAGAGTCAAGAGCAATTTCAAGCTTTTATGGATAATATTCCCGCCGCAGCGTGGATTACGAATGCAGACGGACGTGTACTTTATCTCAGTCCAACTTATCTAAGTACATTCGATGTAGCAATCAATAGGGCGATTAATAAAAATATTTTTGACTTGTATCCAGCCCAAATTGCTCAACCGTTCCTTGATAACATTAGAATGGTTGCCCAGACAAATCAGGTTCTTGAAGCGATCGAGTCTGCTCCACGCACAGATGGCACACTCGGCGAATTTTTAGTATATAAGTTTCCCATTGCCGATGCATCTGGGCAACGTCTGGTAGGAGGGGTTGCAGTTGACATCACCGAACGCGAACGCATCCTTCGTGAACGCCAGCTTGCAGAACAAGCCTTGCAAGATCGCAGTGAAAGACTCAAACTGCTCTCTGAAACAACCAGCGATTTGCTTTCAACCGAGCGCCCCTTAGATTTAATGAACAGCTTGTTTAGCAAACTCTCGGCGCAGATGGATTTGCATTTTTACTTCCACTATTTAATTGAGACGCACGAAAGTAAGCAGAAACTTCGGTTAGTAGGCTGGAACGGTATTACTGATGAAGTATTTCAAGCAATTCAATATCTAGAATTTAATCAAGGAATTTGCGGACAAGTGGCGCAAGAATGCCATCAAATCGTCCTCAATGATGTGCCGCACTCTACCTATCCCAATGCCGACATCCTCAAAGCTTTGCGAATCACAGCTTATGCAGGTCAACCATTAATTGCTCAAGGAAAGCTGCTTGGTGTCCTCTCCTTTGCCAGTCGCACTCGTACCCATTTTACTTCTGGGGAAATTGCCCTGCTACAAGCGACCTCCGATCAGGTGGCGGTTGCTCTGGAACGCGCTCAGTTGATGGATTCGTTACAGCAGCAAAAAGAGCAATTAGTCCAAGCTAATCGGATCAAAGATGAATTTTTGGCGGTTCTTTCCCACGAACTTCGCACACCGTTAAACCCGATCCTGGGATGGTCGAAGTTACTGCAAACCAAAAAGTATGATGAAGTAACCACCACTCGCGCTCTCCAAACCATTGAGCGCAATGCCAAGCTTCAGACTCAACTAATTGAAGATTTGTTGGATGTCTCTCGCATTTTGCAAGGTAAACTTAGTCTGAATATTGCTCCTGTGAATCTGGAAACTGCGATCGTATCTGCAATAGAAACTGTCCGTCTAGCTGCCCAAGCCAAATCTATCAATTTGCGATTTACAATTTTAGACTTCGGATTACAAAATCCTCATAGAAATTTAGATATCAATTTTAACAACCAAACTGACAATCTAAAATCCCAAATCCAAGTTGCGCTTCCGCCGTCCGAAAGGTACGATCCAAAATTCCTAGTAACAGGTGATTCAGGTCGCTTGCAGCAAGTTATCTGGAACCTACTCTCCAATGCTATTAAGTTTACGCCCCAAGGTGGACAGGTAGAAATCAGTTTACAGTCTGTTGGTTCTCAGGCTGAACTTCGAGTCAGTGATACGGGTAAGGGAATTAGCCCAGATTTTTTACCATTCGTATTTGACTACTTCCGACAAGCTGATGGCGCAACTACCAGAAAATTCGGCGGACTGGGATTAGGATTAGCTATTGTCCGTCACATCGTAGAGCTACATGGCGGCACAGTTAAGGCTGAAAGTTTGGGCGAAGAACAGGGAGCAACCTTTACAGTCATGCTACCTCTAATGAAGACTCATTTTAATAGCCATCAAATTGATAGACAACTTGATGATTCGTCCAATCTAGATGGAGTGAAAGTTCTCCTTGTAGATGATGAACGTGATACGCGAGAGTTAATTGCTTTTATTTTGGAGCAGTCTGGCGCGGTAGTAACTCAGGCTGCATCTGCTATAGAGGCACTACGAATTATGCCTGAGTTCCAGCCAAATCTGCTGTTAAGCGACATTGGAATGCCGGAAGTAGACGGCTATATGCTGATACGTCGAATCAGAGCTATGTCACCAGAACAAGGAGGGACAATTCCAGCGATCGCCCTTACAGCTTATGCAGCTGAGGCTGATTCCCAACAGGCTATCGCCGCCGGATTTGAGCAGCATATCACCAAGCCTGTGGAACCAGCTAAGTTACTTCAAGCGATCGCTAACTTAATTTATAGTTGTAGCAATCTGGAAGCTACTTAATAAAAACTCATCAAAATTAATGAGACAGAACACTAAGGCGATCGGGAACTGATTTGTAAGGAATAAGGAAGGGTAAAGTTTTTAACTAATGATTAATTTTGAGAATTTACTTCACTTTTGCTTAACCAAATCACTAAATCATCTGCATAAATTTCTATCTCACTTACTAAAGTTTTGACATACAGAAGTCCATCACTAATCTTTAAATCTGTGATTGGATACCATGAATCTCTTGCCTGGATTAAAATATCCAATGGAATTCCTCGTTGTAAAGTATTTTTGCGATATTTCCACCAAGCTTGCCATAAAAACACAGATTTAGTACATTGCAACTTATAGTCTTTAGGTATTTCGCAGTGTTGATAGTGATAGAAACCACTACTATCTATGTTTCCTTTCAGGAGATAATTAGATTCTGGTAAAGCTTGATTTAGTAATTCCCAATGGGATGAGTTAGACAGAATCAAGAATTCCGTTTGTGTAGTATTTAATCGGGCAGTAGCAATTACGCCCTCAGTCTTTGTTGCCAGACGGTTAGTATTATAAACTGTTTGTGCTGCTAAAGAACGATTTGCCAATAAAATATCTTTTTTCTGAATAGAGTTGGATACAAACTCTCGAACTAAATCTAAATCAGACAACATAAATTTGCTTATACTAAATCCACTAGTGTTGTGAGTTATATAACACTCTGTATTTAGTAATTACACTGTTGTTGTCGTCAATCAGGATAATTTTCAACTTAATTTATACTGACTTCGTAGTTGCGTAAAAGCTGTATTTTTCCTGCGGCAGGCTACGCCTACGCACCAATTAAGTGTGCAAAAATATACGGCAATGCTTGCCATTTTGGAAAAAATCACTCGTCCAAAATGCCAAAGTCACCGCAGGATTGATGTGTGCGCCAAACACGACTAGCAATCCTTTTAGTCATGTAATGTTGGGTTGCCTTCCTCTAATCAACTAACTAGATCGGCGATCGCTTCTGAAGTAGAAACTACGCTTTCAGGTTGATAACGGATGCCAGCTTGCTTAAAGCGATGTAAAGCTTCACCCAAGCGATCGCAGTCGGCAATCAAACTGATCCTGACATAACCCTCACCTGCAACCCCAAAGGCATTACCTGGAGTCAGAACAACGCCAGTTTGCTGTAACACATTCAAGGCAAAATCCGTAGAACCCATACCTACAGGACATTTCACCCAAAGATACATAGTCGCCTTGGTTTTGGGTATATCCCAACCCAACTCTCCTAACCCTTGAATCAGGAAATCGCGGCGGGTACGGTAGCGTTGTTGTACTTCGTGTAAATACACATCTGGCAATTGCAAAGCGGTTTCGGCTGCTGTTTGTAATGCGGCAAAAATGCCATAATCTAAGTTAGTTTTGAGTGTCCGTAAACCTTGAATTACATGGCGATTACCCACTACAAACCCAACCCGCCAACCAGCCATATTATAAGTTTTAGATAAGGTATGAAATTCCACACCAATTTCTTTCGCGCCGGGAATTTCTAGCAAGCTAGTGGGTTGATAACCATCAAAAGCTAACTCGGCATAACACAAATCATGCACCAGCAAAATTTCATATTTGCGGGCGAAGGCGACGATTTCTTCAAAAAATTCGCGGGGGGCTGTGGCAGCAGTGGGATTGCTAGGATAGTTGAAATAGAGAATTTTGGCAAGTCTAGCAACCTCATCTGGAATTGCAGCTAAATCAATTAACCAATCATTTTCTGGTTTGAGGATCAAACTGTGGATTTTCCCGCCTGCGATCGCAGGCCCCCGAAAATGGGCGGGATAGGCTGGGGAAGGAACTAGAACTAAATCGCCAGGGTTAACGTAGGCGATCGCTAAATGAGTTAAACCTTCTTTAGAACCGAGTAGGGGTAAAGCTTCACTATCAGGATCGAGAACCACACCATAACGCCGATCATACCAGTTGGTAATCGCCTTGCGGAAACTAGCAGTCCCCTCAAAAGGGGGATAACCATGATTAGCAGTATTTTTTAAAGCAGCGATCGCAGCTTCTACAACTGGTGCTGGTGTTGCACCATCGGGGTTTCCCATACCCAAATCAATTAAATCTAATCCTTGTTCCCGTGCTTTAGCTTTTAGTTCATCTAAACGGGCAAATACATAGGGTGGTAGTTTTTGTATACGTTCTGCTGGGACAATCCAATTTAAACTCATGCTTCAACCTCGTCACTGATTCCCTTGGGCGAAACTCGATTCATATCTCTACTATCTATGGGTGCAGTGGTAGAAACCATTGCCGCCATTAACTGTTCTGGCGCGACTTTAAACGGTAGTCGGTGGATATCAGAATTAGGAATTAGGGCAATTTCGGCGGCTGTTTGCAACTCGCCTAATGTAATATTGCCCAATCCCAGATCACTTAATTTTTGTGGCAGTCCAATTTCTGTGTAGAACTTTAACAACTGTTGTCGTGCTGATGCTGCTAGTTGATTGCCTTGTAGCATTTCTTCTAAACGCAGTTGTACCAAAATTCCAAAAGCAACTTTTTCGCCATGAATACTGCCATGTCCTGAAATGTGCGTTAAACCATTATGCACGGCATGGGCCGCAACTGTGCGACACTGCGCTCCTCCCAGTCCTCCAACTACCCCAGCTAATAAAACAGTCGCGTCTACGACTTCTCGCCAAACTTCACTACCTGGTTCTTTCAGGGCAGGGGTTGACTTTTGCAACAAAATATCTCGCAAAACTCGCGCTTGTTGCACCGCCGCAATAATTAAAGTGTCTTGCAAATGCCCACTGCTAACCGAGGCTTCATACCACTTAGCGATCGCATCACCAATTCCAGCTACTAAAGTCCGTTGTGGTGCAGTTTTAATCAAGTCATAATCAAGTATCAATAAATCGGGACAACGAGACAGCCCCACATCGTAAAGAAATGCCCCCTCTTCGGAATAAACATTCGACAGGGCACTCCAAGCTGCACAGGTAGATCCTGATGTTGGAATTGTCACCACTGGTAACTGTAACTGATGCGCGACTAATTTCGCTGTATCTAACGCTTTGCCACCGCCAACACCGATAATTACATCAGCTTTATGTTCTTTTGCTTTCTTCTGTAAAGATTTCAGGCTAGCTTCACAGCAATCTGCACTGTATGACGCTTGGGCAGTATGTAACTGTTGCGTTTCTAAAACTGGGAGCAAATTTTTTTGGCTGATGGCGAGAGTAGAATCACCTGCCACAACTAAGGGACGACTTCCCAAACAGGCGATCTCTGCTGCGGCTGCTTGCAACACCCCAGAACCACGGATTACCTTTGCTGGGGCAACTGTGAGGGTAAATAATGAACTAGAGGTTTGAGTAGACAAAGAAGGTTGAGTAGAAATTTGATTAGACATATAATCTAGTTTGCCAAAACCTTGATATTTCTTAATCTAATAGACTGGTGACAAGGAATGCTTGTTGCCAAACTGCTTTTTGGATGGCTCCAACCTTACACCCGACTCATTTGGATTTGAGCCAAGCAATAAACTAGAAAGGTAGTTTCACGAAGTTGCTTGAATCTATAATGCCCATTAGCCTGAAATTCCGAACTATCAAAGTTTTGAATAACCGTATAATTAATTAACATTACCATTCTCAGATTCTCAAGAAAAGAGATTGAGAACTGAATAATCTAGTCAATGGTCATTCCAGCTATGGATAGGTGTTTAGGGACGAACATTTAGCTCTACGCTCCGACAGCTAATTCATTTGCTGCAAAAACTTGTAAAAATGTCAACAGTGGTAATTAAGATAAAAACTGACAAATCATAATTGCCAGTACCCACTGCCGTCGCGCTAATTAACTTTTTCCCAAAGTGTCACCACTAAAAGTGTGAATATCTTAATCTAAAAATAACCATAAATGTATCGGTAAATACAAAATAAATTATGTCATCCTGGTAACAGGTAAATTATTATCAAAGAAGGCAGGGAGAGTAAGGAGATGAGGGAGATGAGAAAGTATTTTCTTCCCCTACTCCCCCTGCCCCCTGCCCCTTAAGCCGTAGATTTTGGCAATTGGGCGAATTTTTCTGTGTAAATTTCGACTGCGATTACAGAATTTTCACGAGAAACGAGCGATCGCTTGGCTTCACCCAAGTAAACTGGTACAGAAGTTCCTGGTTCTGGGTGGATAATGGTACGAGCGCGAACAGTCAACTTGTCCTCTTCCCGTGTACCTGAGCGACCAGAAGAAAACAGATTACTAACTGCTTGACGTAAAGTTGCATCTAATTGGGTGGGTGTAATTTGGGGTGATGTGGCAATCACCGCTTGTGTTGACCCATTATCATAAACTAAAGTGTAATGGGCTGCTCCTGGAATCACAGTCCGACTCAAGGGGACTATGGAGAGTGCAAATAAACCAGCCGTCACCACCAGCATAAAGCCAGTTGTACCCACCAGGCGAAAGCGGAGGCCCCATTTGAGAATAAAAGCCAAAACTGTTAAGGCAGCAAATAGCAAAGTAGCTATACCTGACCATTGGGTGTACTGAAGAAAGTTAGCTGTTGTGAACATAAGGTTGGTTATGGATGCGTCTTTTTTTCGTTACCGACACACCTATTTTACCGAGAGCTTACACCATACTGCTTATCGTAGTCTTTAATGCCAATCAGAATATTGGGTGCTATCGCAGTCATAATAAAGTTTAAACTTGGGTTTAGCCTAAGTTGAGCGGTGAAATGGAGCCAACCTCAGAACAATTGAAACAGTTATACCGAGTCTTGACTTGGCTAACACGAATGTATCTCCCGGTTTATTTAGTTATCTTAGATGAGCGAACAAATAACATCGTAGTAATAGCAGGTGAAGAAACAGTTGTTGTAATTAATCTAGAAGCAGAGGTTGATTATGAATAAGCCTAACTTTAGAGAAATGACACGCAAGCAATTGCGAGATTATATCTTACAAAATCGTGGCGATAGTGAAGCAATTCACGCCCTAGCATTACACGTTCAGTCTAATGGCAAACGTCTCAATTCAGTAGATGAACTACAACAAGTTATCCAAGAAAAACGTAACCAAGGGTTAGAGCCATAGTTAAAAAATACATCATTACTCTGTTAGGGAGCAATGCGATTTTATTAGGTTGTAGATAATAAAGCTGGGAAAGAAATTACTTAACCCACTTTCTCTGTTTCTTCAGTTTTTCTAGAATAGTATTGGCTCACCAGAGATAATATGGGAACTTTTAGATGTCTGCAACCTAGTTTGAACACTATCAATGATTGCTAGCCAATCGGCATCTCTGTTCCATTCAGAACGAATTCTGATTTTAGTCGCCGCGTCGTAGAGGTTACAAAAAACCACATTCTCTTTTCCAGCAATTGCAGCGATAATTAGGGGCTTGGAAAAGTCCTGGACACATGATACAGCTAAAAGGAAAGTTTTAGCAAAGTTCGTTTCTATCCCAGTCCTAACAACATAAATTTCATCTGCTCTAACAACGATATCTAATTTAATGTTGTCCTTTTCTCTAAATTCTTTCGTCGTTAATTTAAGTTCGGATATATAGCCAGTTAGCCCTGTTTGTTGTACAGGTATAGTTTTATCATTATCGTAGTTATACCACAAGTAAGATTCCCCGTTTAATTCTCCGCTTTTCACATACAAATAAATAGGTTCTGGCGGGTTACAAAGACCTAATTTCATTTCAGCAACCATGTTTTACATTCCTTTATAAAAGGTCAAATTATTTCAGATATTCTGTAAAATCAACAGGTTTTAAAATTGTGTTGAACTTAAGAAAAATAATAAATATATATACAAAAGGGCATCTACAAGAGATGCCCGTCATGCAGGAAAACCCCAAAGGGTTGTCCCTACACCTTCCCAACAATCAGCAACAGTAACTAATGAGGTATTAGTTACACTCACAGACGTGAATATAGTAATCTTATTAACTTGAAACTCTAAATGTCCCCAGTGCATACACTGAAAATAAAATGATGGATATTTAAAGTTGCTGTCTGTCATTTCTTGACTCATTTGGATGAGATGCAAGCCTATCATGTAGGTTATAACGATATACTACTCCACAAACAGCAGCCAAAATTAACCATGAAAACGCATTCAAACGAAAATCGAATATGATTACATCCACTGTATTCAATAGAACCCACCCAACAAAAGCCAGAAGATAACTGAAAAATATCAATCTGTCTTCTTGATTTATATATTTTGACTTTCGGAATAATTGGATACCTCTAATCAAAATCCAAGCGAGTAAGCCAAAAAATAACAGAGTACTGGGAAAACCAGTTTCAGCAGATAACATCAAAAACAAGTTATGGGGATGACCTAAGCTAGTATGCATCTGCGCTTTGTAGAATGTACTAAAACTATGTAATCCCCAGCCAGTCCAAGGATGTTCCTGAGCTAAAGACCAGGCAAACTGCCACTGAGTTTTTCGCATTAAAGCGACTGGTCTATCTGGATACATGTCATCATTTAACCTTGCCCAAAAGAAGGCAGGAACGTACTGACGAAAAAATTGAGCGACTGGTGAGGGAGCAAAAGCTGCCAAAAGTACACTAGAGATGATCGCAGCGACACCACCCACAAGAATGCGCCAACCTTGGTAGAGTGCATAAGCTAAACAGGCAAAAATAGCGATCGCCCACCCATTACGCGAGTTGGTAAAAATTAAGGTGATGAAATTTGTAATCATCGCCACGGTTAGGAAAAGAAAGGGGAGTGGGGAGTGGGGAGTGGGGAGATGGAAGGGAAATGACTGTTTATTTTTGATTCTTAGTTGCTGATAGTTTTCTACCCACAACCCTAAATTAAGAATGAAAATTATCGCTAGATAAGCTCCGAAGGTGTTAGCGTGCAAGAAGAGTGAGGCGATGCGACCTGGCGGATTTCCTCCTGGTACGATTATCCAATTTAACACAACCCATAAAATCTCTAAATTCAAACTCCAGCCCAAAAATAACTGCCCCAAGCCGATAATTATTAGGGGCATAGAACCGATCACCAAAACCCAAGCCATTTGCCGCAATTGGGCAAATGTTTGAATCAGGGCGCTATGGGCAACAAAAAGTAAAAAGAAGGGTAATAAATTAAATAAGCCGAGGAAAGCTAATGTCTTACCATCGGCAAACCCAGCACTGATGATTAGTAAGACACTCAAAAGGGCAAATCCCCAGTTGAGGGGACGGCGACTAATTTGGCGGGATTGTTTCAACCAAGTTATTAATGATACAAAACCGATAGTCACAGCCCCCACTAAAGGACTCAATGGGAAGATTAACAGTGCCCATAGAGAGTAGTTCCAAGCAGATTGCCAACGAGACTTAAAATAGTCAAAAACCTTGTTCAAGCTGGCTCCCAACATTCCTCACGAGTGAGGCGAATTTGAGCTAAGGTGAAAATAGTCGGTATGATCCGACCGTAGTTAGTAGCGATCGCTCTCCACCCTAAATCTGCAAAAAACCAAGTCCACATTAGCGGCCCAATCACAGCAAACATAGTGCGGGCTGCTCCATAACGAGCTGCGCTCATAGTCATACCCCGTCGAGCCATTTGCATACTTACATAGCTTTGAAATTGCGTTGTAGCTGCTTCTGAGCCTGTAATAGCCGCTTGTTTGGCTACTTCATAAGTAGCAAAGTGGATGGCAAATTGACGGGCAATTTGCTTAAGTACAAATGGCTGGAGTATGGAAGTAACAGCGATCGCACTACCGCCTTTGAAAAGTAACCCTAAAGGGTCACGTTGCAATAAAAGTGGTAGCGGTTCTTTTAGTTCTGATTTGACAAGCTGACGCTGCACCTGTAAAGTCAATTTTTGCTTTTCCTGTTCAGGCAGTTTTTTCCACACCTGTCCTAGCAGATGCAAAAATACTTCTGCTTCTAAATCAATGGTTGGCAGCTGATTAGAATAGGGAATTTTTAGATATTTACATACGTGAACTAACGCTTCTCGGTAAGTTACCTGGCCTGTGCGTCCCCGCAATACTGTCATTCCGTCTGCCGCCAAAAAGCGAAAGCGACCCTCTAGTGCATCTAGCCAAGCTTTGCGGTCTTGGCTTTGTACTTCAATGGGTTCGGGTGTGTGTACATAGTCTAGGGGATTGAACTTACGACTAAATAAAATTGCTGTTAAATCTTGCAATTCTTCTTCGGTTGCTAACTCTAGCGCCGCCCTCATTTCATCCAATTTCCGTTCCTCCCTTCTATGCAGCTTTGTGTACCTTATTCTACTATTAGCTTTCAGCAGTCATTAGTAGTAATTTTGTCCTTTGATAATAACGAATAACTAATGACTAATAACTAATAACCAATGACTAGGGACTATTGACTCATGACTGATATTGCAGTGATTGGTGCCGGAATAGCCGGTTTAGTCTGCGCCCAGCAGTTAAGTCAAGCTGGATATTCGGTGCTAGTGGTGGAAAAGTCCCGTGGTTTTGGAGGGCGGCTGGCTACACGCCGCTTGCATGGAACTTGCGCGGATCATGGGGCTTGTTACCTGAAGCCAAAGGGTGAATTATTTAGACGTTTTGTGGAGATATTGCGATCGCGCCATATCCTCGAAGTTTGGACAGAGGAGGTTTACGAACTCACCGCAGGCGTTCCTTTATCTGAACCCAAAAACCGCAGTCCGCGTTATGTTGCACCTGAAGGAATGAGTGCGATCGCTAAATCCCTCGCCCCAGGTTTAGAAATATTACTGAATCAGCGTGTCATCGCTATTACCCCAACTCCGGAAAATAGTTGGCGTTTGACTCTCGAATCTAGTAATGAAGAACTAGCTGCAAAAGCTTTAGTCGTCGCCATTCCTGCACCCCAAGCCGTGATGCTGTTAGAACCTTTGGGTGAAAGTGTATTAGATGCAGTCTTTCTTGATAATTTGCGTTCTGTGGAATTTTACCCTTCGATTAGTGCGATTGCTGGATATTTTCCCACATCCCAACCCTTCCCTGAGTGGAAAGCTCTAACTTTTGTAGATGATGCTGATTTAGCATGGATTGGTTTGGATAGTAGCAAACGTCCTAACCCTCAGCAACCACATTTTGTGGTGCAAAGTAGTGCTGATTTTGCTCAACGCCATTTAGAGTCCCAGGATTTACAACCTGTTGGACAGCTTATGTTGCAACGAGCAGCTGAATCTCTTTCCCTTCCTTGGCTGAATACACCCGAATGGATGCAAGTACATCGTTGGCGTTATGCCTTTCCTAGCCGTCCTTGGCAGGAAGCTTTTTTGTCTGCCGGAACTCCCTTACCTTTAGTTTGCTGTGGTGATTGGTGTGGCGGCAATCTTGCCGAAGGTGCGATGCTTTCTGGATTAGCTGCTGCTGATGAAATTAATCATCAGTTGCGTCATCTACCTTTAGATCATGTGAATTTTCTAAACGTTTTTGTCTGATCCCTTCATCTGTCGCTAGACTGATTTTGCCGTCTAGCGAGTCGCTATTTTTCTAGTTACTAAGTCAATCGGCAGTGTGTTGGAAATACTTGCGATGTTTTCGTAGGCGTGGGATTGGTTAATATTTTTTTACGTATATTCCTTTTGAGGTGTAAACTTTGACCATTACTAGGTTCAAAGATATTTTTATTTAATATACAACTAAATAAGTATTTATATGTAGATGCGAGCGTACTTTGATTTAGTCAAAATTGGGGGTGCGATCGCTTATAAACCTATAAACTGTAATAATGAAAAAACTCCAGAAATATTTGTGGCAAATCTGGAGCCAGGAAAGATACGCATTTACCTATACCAAATTTTCACCTTAAGAGAATCCTACGTCATCAGGGTATACACCCAAATGTAGATAAAAGTCTATGAGGACAAACCACTGTACTTCTCGTTTACCAACTTTTTTTATTGGAAGTAACGCAAAACAGCCCCAGTTAATCTGAGGCTGTTTTGCAAGAGTTGTTTGGCAGGAGGGGTACATCAATAACTGATGCCCCATATTTAGATATAAATAATTCAGTATACATTCCTATTCAGCCGTGTTTTGGCATATCCGGATGATTTGGAAAATTGCCATCGATTTTCAAAAAGAAACTCCAGATGCCTTAAGCGCATCTGGAGTAGTAACAGGTTTCTAACATCAATTAATTGTGACCGATGCGATCGCCCGATGTCCTTAGGGTATATACTCAAATGTATTTATGTCTGTTCATCCGCAAATCGACGAGCAAATTACCTTCTTTTATACGCACAATCTCAATGTATCTAGAGAATTCTACGAGCAAAAACTCGGTTTGGAGTTATGGCTCGATCAAGGAAACTGTCATATTTATACTGTCAGTGGTTCTGGATACTTAGGTTTGTGTCAAACAAGCGAAATATCAGCTCCTCCACCCGACAAGCAATCAAGTGTCATTTTTACCTTGGTAACACAGGAGGTAGATGAGTGGTTTGAATATCTTAAAGAACGTGGCGTTGAATTTGAAAAACCACCTACACTAAATGAAAAGTACAACATTTACCACTGTTTTTTACGCGATCCCAGTGGTTATTTAATTGAAATTCAACGTTTTGAGACTACTAACAAAAAAGACATAACTAAATAAGTTATGTCTAAAGGTGTAATTTACAGGGCAGGATTTGTATCTGAACTTTTCACAGTATCTGGAAAACCCTCTCTTTTTAGGCTACGGTGTACACACGGTAGCCTAAAAAGAGAAACTTTAATATTTCCTCTTTCCCGCACCAGAAAGGGGATTATGAGGTTAGGTTTTTCGTAAGTTTTTCCACATCACCTAAATCGTCAGGATTTATACAGGTTAAAACTTTTTGATTTATTGGGGTTGCTGACCGATAGCCATATACTTTTTCTTTTATCAATTTATCGGCGTGAGGCGCGGGGTTTATGCAGCTACCGAGAAATATTTACATTTCATTACAATTAACCGCAATCGCTTTTGACTTTTACATAAAAAAGACAATACGCTTGGGATCAGCCTCCCCTAAATACTTCAGCAGATTGTAACAGAAGGTAAGATACAATTATTACCGCCAGGATATCCTGTGATGGCAACAGTATTTATTACAGTATCCTCTCTGCCAATTGTGCTATTACTATAGTTATTATTTTTAAAGTATCGATATTTTATCTATCGGTTCAGTAAATATTCTCTTAGGGTGACGACTACATGACAGCCGAAAAACTCACATGGCTACGCCTAAAATTACAACTGAAAGGTTCAGTTTTGAAAGCAATTTACAAACATGTTTTATGGTGTGGAGCTTTCGGCTTTCTGATTTCTCTACTTTACCATTTTAAGATGCCTGTATCCCAACCTATTTTAGGGAGTGTTATTCCTAGTATCGTTTTAGGTTTGTTACTTGTGTTTCGTACCAATACTGCTTATGAGCGATTTTGGGAAGGGAGAAAATGCTGGGGTTCTTTAGTAAATAACATCCGAAACTTGGCTCGGCAAATTTGGGTATCAATTGATGAAATTTCACCAGAAGATAAAGAAAATAAAATTACAGCATTAAATTTATTGGTAGCTTTTGCCGTAACAACTAAATTACATTTGCGTGGAGAAACAGTTAATAGTGAGTTAGAAGATTTAATGCCATCTAGTAAGTATATAAAACTGAAGATTATGAATAATCCCCCCATAGAGGTTGCTTTTTGGATAGGAGATTATTTACAGGAGCAGTATGATCGCAATTGCCTTAATAGCTACCAGTTGGCATCTATGCAAGAATTATTGAATAGTCTTGTAGATAATTTAGGTGCTTGCGAACGTATTTTAAAAACACCTATGCCATTAGCTTATTCCATTCATCTAAAGCAATTATTGTTACTATATTGTTTCCTGTTTCCATTTCAAATAGTGCAAAGTCTGGGTTGGTGGACAGGTTTAATTGCTGCTTTCGTTGGTTTTACAGTATTTGGTATTGAAGCCATCGGTTTGGAGATAGAAAACCCCTTTGGTTACGACCCTAACGACTTACCTTTAGATGCGATTTGCCAGACAATGAAACGCAATATTGACGATTTAATTACTCTGACTCCAAATGCGCGATCGCATCGAGGTAATTTGACCTATGAGAAAAGTTAAGATTGGGGAATAATAACTCACAAGGCTTTGTTATCTTTGTCAAGTCCCATCTGGTCGCGTCCATCTTCTTTCGCAGTAATATATAAACGCGAAACTATCTCTTCATTGGTGGATGTGCAATGATGCCTGTACGTCAAACATTATCAAAGCCTGATATTCAACTTTCTTACTTAGAGTGGAACCAAGGGCAAGAACCTTTACTACTGTTACACGGCTTAGGCGACCATGCTGTAGTGTGGTCTAGTTTAGGAGATTACCTAGCGGCAGACTACCACATAGTTGCACCAGATATGCGTGGACACGGGCAAAGTAGTAAGCCTGAGAAAGATTATAGCTTTGAAAGTGCGATCGCAGACCTCGAAGCACTAATGGATCATCTCGGATGGACATCTGCCCATATTGTCAGCCACTCGTGGACAGGCAAATTAGCCGCCATCTGGGCAAGGCAAAACCCAAAGCGTTTACGGAGTATAATTCTAGTCGATCCAATTTTTATCTGGAAAATGCCCAGCCTTTTCAGGGTAACTTTTCCCATGCTGTATCGCTTCTTGCCTTTTCTCAAAAGCATGGGCCCCTTTGCTAGTTATGAAGAAGCAAAACAACAAGCACAGCAGTTAAAGCAATATCAAGGATGGAGTTCTTTACAGCAGCAAGTCTTCCAAGCAGGAATAGAACAAAAACTTGATGGTAGTTGGGGCAGCAAATTCACTATAGCCGCCCGCGACGGGATTTTTGAAGCAGTAATGCAAGTACCTGGTTTTACAATTCCTCTTGACACTCCTGCCATCTTCATCCAGCCAGAACAAGGCTTGAACCGCCAAGATTGGCAAATTAAACCATACAAAACCTATCTTAAAAACTTACGCATCTGTCAAGTTCCCGGCAACCATTGGCCGTTTTTGACACAATCAGAGGCATTTAACCAAACTGTAGCAGCTTTCTTGGCAGAACACAGATAGAAAATCAATTATTGGACGGGATTATCATACAGCAACAGAAGAATTAATAGGAGTGATGTCTGGCGAGATTGGGCATGGCGCATTGAGCATTAGTTATTCCCCCCATCTCTCTCATCTCTCCATTCCCGATTCCCCACTCCCCACTTCCCACTCATGAGCCTTTGTATCAATCCCGTTTGTCCTAAACCAAACCACCCGGATAATCATCAAAACCGCTTTTGTCAAAGTTGTGGTTCCCATTTGGAATTGCTAGGGCGTTATCGGGTGATGAGCCTGTTGAGTGACAAAACAGGATTTAGTAAAGTTTATGAAGCTTATGAACAAGATACCCCTAAAATCCTCAAGATACTCAAAGAGGATTTATCAGGGGACGCTAAAGCAGTAGAACTATTTCAGCAAGAAGTAACCGTATTAGGACAACTTAAGCATCCCGGCATTCCCAAAGAAGATAGTTACTTCCAATATCAAACCCGAAATGGTTTAGTGTTGCATTGCATTGCAATGGAAAAAATCGATGGATACAACTTAGAACAATGGTTAAAGCAGCAGCAGAATTATCCTATTTCGCAGGAACAAGCTGTAGCTTGGTTAAAACAATTGGTAGAAATTTTGGATTTAGTGCATAGTAAACAGTACCTGCATCGAGATATTAAGCCATCTAATATCATGATTAGATCCCCCCTTGGTAAGGGCTGGGGGGATTTGATACTAATTGATTTTGGCACTGCCACTGAAATTGATAGAACCTACCCAGATAAACTCAACAACGGCGACGGAATGACAGCACTTATGTCATCTGGCTACAGCGCTCCAGAACAAATGAATGCTCAAGCAGTACCGCAATCAGATTTCTTTGCCTTGGGGCGCACATTTATATTTTTACTCACGGGATACCATCCTTTAGATATGTATGATATGCAGCAAAATTTATTGCACTGGCAAAATCATACTATCCATATCTCACCCTTACTATTGAACTTAATTGATTGGCTCACAGCGCCAGCTATAGAAAAACGTCCCGCTAATGCCCAAGAGATTTTACAACGCTTAGAAGAAATTGAAAACCAACTAACAGAAACTACTCCTGAAAATATTAATTTAGTAAAGGATAGTAATATCGAACAATTGCCACCACTAATTACTAAAACTTCATTTGCTCCACATAAACAGCTAGAAGAATTACCTCTACTGAAATTTTTTGTAGCACTGCTAGTGATATTAGGATTGATTAGTATAGTGGCTTTAGCAACGCGGACATCAAAATTTTCTGTAAGGCAAAATTATGGGCAATACCCAGAAAAAAAAGGTAACATTGATTATTTTCCTTATAAAGAAGGTAAGGATAGTCAGGGGAGGGTAGCCGAATTTAATATAGCTGTTTTATCAGTAGAATATAAATGGCTTTTAGGTAGCAATTTTCAAATTAAATATAATGATGAAATTATTAGTCTTGACCTTTTAAATTTAAAATTAGAACAAGAACGTATACAGAATATAATGCAAGACCCTAGTGAGATTATCTCTGTAGGCACAGTTTCTTGTAAAGGCAATATAGAAGTTCAACAGCGAATGGCTCTAGAACGTTCTAAACAAATACAATTTTTCGTAAAAAAATTGTTGATTAATACACCAAGTATTAAAGGTTATCGTTTATTAAATTTAGGACAATTTCAACGGAGTGATTGTCAGGCAAATCAGGATTTAACTAAATATCAGAGAAGTATTATAATCATTGGTGTCAAAAAACTATCACCAGGTGTAATTCTTGATGAAGCATTACGGAATAGGTTAGAAAAGAAGCCTTTTGCTGATTTTAAGTTAGAAGATTATTCTTTGGGAACGGCAGAAAAGTTTAAGACAATACCGAGTAATTTATAAAATCTCTAGCAAATAAAATATATTAGTGCATAGGCTTAATCCATCGTAGATATCGCCACTTTACTCGTAAACTACAACTGTGCTCATCTACATCCTTTATTTAAGCTCCCATCCCAGAGTAACGCTTTAAACCTGCACGCCAAAGAAAGCGATTCGCACCCAAAAACACTAATATCCATCCCACTATTGACCCAAATCCTCGCCCTATATCTACGGGTAGCCCTACCAAAAGACTCGCAGGAAAATTAATCAAATAGGGAAAAGGTGTAAACATCACTATTTTTTGCATAGGTTCTGGAAAAAGCTCTAAAGGTGCTATCAAACCAGATAAAAATAGATAAAATAACAACCAAAAATTTTCTAAAGCGCTAGCCCGTTCTGTCCAAAAGGCAAACATGGCAAAGGTGTACTGAATCGTAAACCGCAAAGCAAAAGCTAACATCGCTGCCAATGTAAACAGCAAAAACCTACTCAAACTTGGTACCCAAAAAGCTTGGGGATAAAGAATAAAAAATAATCCCACTAATAGAAAAGCAAACATTAGCCGAGCAAATCTTTCAGAAACATGACGTGCAACATGATGCCATACTGGGTCGAGTGGTTGCAGCAACTTGGGCGAAAGCTTGCCTTCCACTACCTCTGCTTCAAAGTCCCAAATTACCCAGACAACTGTTAATTGTCTCACGATGAAAACTGTGATAAAGTAACGAGCAAAATCCACAGGTGATAGCCCAAACTGCCCGCCTTGTGCTGCCTGTATCCAGATACCCATAAGAATAATCGGCAAAGACCCAGCCAAAATCCATAAGATTAGTTCTGCTCGATACTCAACCATATAGGCATAGTATACTGATAGCAAAGTTAAGGCTTTTCTAATTATCCGCTTCATTTATTCACTTCTCGCTACAAAAGTTACTTAGAATTCTTTACAGACGTGATTAATCGCGTCTCTACTACACGACACCTGCCTGAAAAACTCGTCCAATAACTTCTTCTACAGGCGGTTCAGTAACTGTTAAATCAATTACCTCCAAATCCGTCAAAATCTTAGAAACGGTGCGGGTGAGCGCCTCTCTAGATACCATAAAATGCACCGATCGCCCTTCTGAGTGTTGCACATCACCATAGGTCATAAGTTTTTCTATCGGTAGAGGTTGGGCTAACTCTATATGAACTTCCCGGTATGGGGCAAAACGTTCTAGTAGTCCATCTAAACTACCGTCATACATTAGCCTTCCCTCGTGAATCAACAGCACTCGTTGACACAAAGCTGTGATATCAGCCATGTAATGACTCGTCAACAGCACTGTAGCTTGATAACGCTGATTGTAATCGCGCAAAAAATCGCGCACCGCTACCTGAGCATTTACATCTAGTCCCAGCGTTGGTTCATCTAGAAATAATACGTGGGGACGATGCAAAAGTGCTGCTAGCAATTCTGCCTTCATCCGTTCACCCAAAGATAGCTTCCGTACTGGTTGAGTAAGCTTACCTTCTAGGGAAAGCATCTCTGTTAGTTCTCCTACCCGCCGTTGGAACTCTTTATCAGAGATGTTATATACAGCAGCATTAATTTTCAAAGAATCCAGTGCTGGCAAGTCCCAAATTAACTGCTGCTTTTGCCCCATTACCAAGGTAATTTTTTGCAAAAATGCTTCTTTGCGATGAAACGGAATTTGTCCAGCAACTTTGACTGTACCGCTAGAGGGATGAATCAGCCCCGTGAGCATTTTGAGTGTGGTAGTTTTACCAGCACCATTTGGGCCCAAAAACCCCACTACTTCACCAGGGGCAATTTCAAAGGAAACATCCTGAACTGCTTTAATTGTGCGGTAGGTGCGGCGAAAAAAGTGGCTGATTGTACCTTTGATACCCGGACTTTTAACTGCCACTGGATAAGATTTACTCAGATTTTCAGCAATGATAATTGACATATTTTTTTTGTTAGAAATTAAATTTTAGATTGCGGCATGAGCGCTCAGTCGAAGGCTTTTTCCTTCAATCCAAAATCCAAAATTCAAAATCTAAAATGGTTTTACCGTAAACGTCCTGATCGCAATGTACTAATAATTAACCACAAACCCAATAAACTAGCGACTGCAAACAGGGTGGTACTTAAAAAAGATAGCTGTGTTGTCTGCGCTCTGGTGGAAATAATTGCTGCACCCATAATCAGCGAACCTACTAATATACTAAAAGATAGTCGGTTCGCTGCATCGTCCATAGTACGCCGCACACCATCTAACCCCCGCAGCGATAAATTCCACTGTAAGGTTTCCGAGGTAACTCGGTCTAATAATAGTTCTATTTGGCGGGGAGATTGGAGAGACAGACTTTTAATATCTAAGGCTGTCCGTAATAGCGATCGCACTGGATTATCGCCCAGTAATTGCCGACGAAACAAGTCTGTAATTAATGGTTTAACTTCATCAAAAAAGTTAAGCTCCGGGTTAAATGTCCGCGCTACACCCTCTAAATTCGCTAGGGTTTTCGCATACAAACCCATATTGCTAGGTAATCTAATTTTATTGTTGCGGGCAACTTGTAATACTTCATAAATTATCTGACTGAAGTTGATTTGCGTTAGGCTGACATTGTGATATTTTCGCAACATGCGATCGTAATCATTTTCTAAGCGCGACAAAATTACTGGTTGAGCAGAATCTGAGAGTTGCAAAGTTAATTGAGCGCACCTTTGAGCATCTAAATCAACGATCGCTAACAACATTTCTGTTAATATCTGCTGTGTACGGGGATCAAGTCTTCCCACCATGCCACAGTCTAAGAGGGCAACACGACCATCTTTGAGATAAAACAAGTTTCCCGGATGGGGATCGGCGTGAAAAAAGCCATCAATATATAGTTGTTGAAAAAATACCCGAAATAACAAAGTAGTTATTTCTTTACGCTTTTCAGCAGAGTCTTTAACGTTAGGGTCACTATCTAAATCCGCCGCTAGGAACGGCACTCCATCCAGCCATTCCATCACCAGTAATTTTGCTGTAGTTAATTCCCAGTTAATTTCCGCAACCACTATTTGCGTGGGATCATACCAGCGACTTTTAGATAAATTGCGTCGCAATTGGTCTGTAAAACCCGCTTCCCGTGTAAAATCTAACTCGGCTTCTAGAGCTTTGGTAAATTCTTCGGCGATGGATTTAATTTCGTATGTTTGCCCAAATTCAGTCCGCGCTACTAAATCGGCAATACCTTGAATTAAAGCAATATCTTGGGCAATGGTCAGATCAATTCCTGGACGTTGCACTTTCAGAGCAACTTCTCGACCATCTATTAATGTAGCTCGATGTGTCTGAGCAATTGATCCTGCTGCTACTGGAATCGGGTTAACTGTGCTGAAGGTTTCTGCTAGTGGAAGTTTTAATTCTTTACGGAGGATTATTTCTATTTCTGACCAAGGAACTGGTGGTACTTCGTCTTGTAGGGTTGATAGTTCCTCAATGTAGGAGGCGTTCAGTAAATCTGGACGCGTAGACATTAGCTGGCCAAGTTTGACGTAAACTGGCCCCAAGTCTACCAGGATATTTTTTAAAACCGCAGGTGTAGGTAGCTGGGGTTCATCAGCTTTGCCACCAGTAAGTAACCTTCGCATATAGTCCCAGCCATTGCGAAGGAATACTTCAAGAATTTCTCGTTGACGGGGAACAGTTTGGGTGAGGAACATTTTTGAGAGTGGGGAGTGGGGAGTGGGGAGTGAGTGGGGAGCAGGGGAGGCAGGGGGAGCAGGGGAGGCAGGGGAAGATGAAGTATTGATTCTTGACCAATGCCCAATGCCCCATGCCCAATGCCCCATTTCAAATTGCTCTGCTTTTCGACAGTCAAGTTATAATGGAAAAATAGGCTTTTTCGCCTCTACCAAGGGTTTTAACTTTTATAGCAGGTCGGTAAATCGGGAATCGCTTTGGAGAATTTTAAGGATCTGCTTGATTTCCTGGGTACGTTCTTTTTTAACAACGAGGGTGACATTGCGATCGCGCACAATCACCACGTCCTCTAAACCAATTGTAACAACTACATCCTCTGGATTTGAGGCGTAAATAATCGCCCCTTGCGTATCTAGCCCTACGTGCGTAGCCAGTTCCACATTGGGAGTCTCTTCTGTTTTCAGTAAGCGTTCGATCGCATTCCAATCTCCTAAATCATCCCAACCAAAATCAACTGGCAAAACGTATGCTAGAGTTGTCTTTTCCATTAGCGCATAGTCTATACTCTTCTTAGGCAACTGGGGATAGATATCAGGGCCATGTTGTTCTAAAGGTTCGATAATTTCTGGTGCATGGGCATGTAGTTCCTTGAGAACAACCCCTGCCCGAAAAACGAACATTCCACTATTCCAGCTAAAGCGTCCCGTAGATAAAAAAGTTTCTGCCGTTTCCCGGTCGGGCTTTTCAGTAAAACGGTTGACGTGATAAGCTGGCAACTCATTAAAGCTACCTATTTTTTCACCTTGTTCAATGTAACCGTAACCGGTTGATGGAAAAGTAGGCTTGATCCCCAGTGTAACGATCGCTGCTGTGCTTGCTGCTAGTTGCGTAGCCGCGCTTAATGTGCGTGCAAACGCCTCTTGATCAGCAATCCAGTGGTCAGCAGGGAAAAAGCCAATCACAGCGTCTTCTCCATAGCGCTGTTTGATTTCTAAACTTGTCCAAGCAACGGCTGCGGCGGTGTCTCTTCCTTCCGACTCAATCAATAAATTCTGAGATGGTAGTTCAGGTAATTGTTGTCTTACCCCTTCAGCTATCTGATTAGAAGTAATTACCCACAAGGAATCCCACCCGTTACCGAGTTCAATCAATCGATCGGCGGTTGCTTGTAATAAACTTCTAGAGCTACCATCAAGACTTAAAAATTGCTTGGGTCGGTCTTTGCGACTCAGGGGCCAAAAACGTTCACCTTTACCACCAGCAAGGATTACGGGGAACAATAAAGTATTCATGTTGTCATACACGCCTACCGAAGAACATTACAAGTTTACAGTGAGCTTTTCCACTGGCAATATTTGTAGCTTGGATTAACATACTTTTAGGGAGTGGTTGAGTGGGGAGATAATTGTGATAAAACAAGTCGAATGGTCAGAAAATCCGTTGACATCTCAGCAAGTTGCAGAATTTCAAACTGACGTGCGATCGCAGCAACTTCAACGAACAGAAAATCAAGTAACACCAGCACAAGTAGAGGATTTAAAGGAGGAGAATGTCGAACTAAACCCGCCAGCGAATCCTAACCGTAGCGTTGTCGAATCAGTGGGGGCAATTCCCAATCAGCTTTATGAGAGACTGGGCTTAACCATGCCTCGATGGCTGTTGTGGATCATGACGGTTGTCATCGGCATCATCTTATCTGGTTTACTGGTATCAACCTTAGCGCTGTGGACTCCGTTGTGGAGCAATCTAGATCGAACAGATGAAGATTTAGGAACTACTGCTAAAGACGAGATAAAAATTCCATTACCAGGGGAGTTATGGAGCAAACTTTCCCAGTACAGCCTTTCACGACCCATGAATATTTTAATTATGGGGATTGAACCAGTTAGCGGTACTGTTGACGGTTCACCAGAAAGCTTTGCTGGGAAAAGCGACACCATGCTGCTAGTAAGGCTCAATCCTAGTGAAAAATCTGTACGGGTGCTTTCCATTCCCAAAGATACGATGATCGCCATCCCAGAAAAGGGAGAAAAGGGTTTAACTAAGGTATCTGATGCTAATGCCAAAGGCGGCCCAGTCTTGGCTGCACGGG
The DNA here is from genome assembly GCF_034531155.1 of Nostoc sp. ChiVER01. Classification (NCBI taxonomy): domain Bacteria; kingdom Bacillati; phylum Cyanobacteriota; class Cyanophyceae; order Nostocales; family Nostocaceae; genus Nostoc; species Nostoc sp. ChiVER01. Next base: position 105,914 of record NZ_JAVRBS010000021.1, read on the forward strand.
TAGTTAGCCGTACCTTAAACAATGCCCCAATTGATCGCTATATCCGTATTTCTACTAGTGGCTTACGGCAATTAGTCGATCAGTTAGGCGGAGTAGAGGTATTTGTTCCCAAGTCAATGGAATATAAAGACTCTAGCAGTCGGCTGTCGATTAATTTAGTTAGTGGCTGGCAAACCCTCAACGGCGAACAAGCAGAACAGTTTGTCCGATTCCGCGAACCAGGTTTGGGAGATTTACCGAGAGTGCAGCGTCAGCAAGCACTAACAGCAGCATTGCTGCAACGCTTAAATAGTCCTACCGTCTTACCCAGGTTGCCTCAATTAACTCGCTTGATGCGAAAATACTTTGATACCAACCTGAAGATGGAAGAAATGATGGCGTTGGTGAATTTCGGCCTCAACTTGGATCGAGATAATTTCCAAATGACCGTGTTGCCTGGTACGTTTAGCCGTTTTAGCAAAGACCCTGATAGCTATTGGCTAAATATGACTGGACAACAGAGCCTGTTGAATGATTATGTTGGGGTAAATGTACCTGGTCTAAAACCAGATATGCGCCAGGTTCCTAACCTCAAAATTGCTATTCAAAATGCTTCCAATCAACCTCAGCTAACTGAAAAAGTTATTGCTTATCTGAAACAGAAAGGCTTTACTAATATTTACAAAGTGCCTGATTGGCCAGATACCCAACGTCAAACTCAGATCGTTGTCCAAAAAGGCAACCGACGAGTTGGAGTTGATTTGCAAAAAGTCTTAGGCTTGGGTCAAATTGAGGTAGCGGCGATTGGTGATTTAGAATCTGATCTCACTATTCGGATTGGTAAAGATTGGAAATAGTCAAGAGTCATTAGTCATTAGTCATGAGTCATTGGTTAAATGACAAGCGGCTAATGACAAAAGACTGGTGATAAAAAATAAAGTTATGAAAAAGATTTTACTGCGCTTTTTGGGTTTGATTGTAATTTTAATACTGGCATTTGGGTGGGTAATACTTAATCCCAAACCGGCTTTTGCTCAGATAAATACAATCAATTACAACAATATAAATTTAGAAAATCGTGATTTTTCTCATGCTGATTTAGCAGGTGTGACATTTGTAGCAGCAGAAATGCGGGGGACGAATTTTCAAGGAGCGAATTTAACTAATGCAATTCTCACTAAAGGAGTTTTGTTAAAGGCAAATTTGGAGGGTGCGAATCTGACCGGCGCTTTAGTTGATCGCGTCACTATGGATAGTGCTAACCTGAAAAATGCCATTTTTACGGAAGCAACTTTGACCCGCAGCCGTTTTTTTGATGCCGAAATTACAGGCGCTGATTTTACCGACGCTTTAATTGACCGTTATCAAGTGTCGCTAATGTGTGAAAGGGCCGATGGGGTAAACCCGGTTACGGGTATGTCAACGCGAGATAGTTTGGGGTGTAAGTAAAAAATCTCAACGTTGAGCATAGAAATAGAGATATCAATTATCCGTGGGAATTTCAATTAAAAACTCTGTTCCTTCTCCTGGTTTAGAAGAACATTTAATCTGACCATGATGTTTTTCAACTATTATTTGATGGCTGATAGATAATCCTAACCCCGTACCTTTACCTGGTGCTTTGGTAGTGAAGAAGGGATCAAACATATGCGATCGCACCTCTTCTGGAATTCCCAGACCATTATCAGCTATTCTAATTACAATCTGGTTATTAACGGTTTGCGTACTAATCCAGATAGTTAAGGGTATTTTTGGACACCTTTGAGATAAATTCAAATACCTTTGCTGTATAGTTTTAAACTTTTCCTCTAATGCATCAATACTGTTACTTAGAAGATTCATAAACACTTGATTTAATTGTGCTGGATAGCATTCGAGCAAACGTAAAGTAGCATATTCTTTCACAATTTCAATAGCTGGGCGTTCATTATTGTTTTTGAGCCGATGCCCTAAGATTAGCAAAGTACTATCCAATCCTTCATGAATGTCTACTGGCTTCAATTCAGCCTCATCTGTACGAGAAAAGTTACGCAGTGATAAAACAATCTCACAAATTCGCTCTGTGCCTACTTTCATAGACTCAAGGGTTTTAGGTAAATCTTCGATAAGAAAATCCAAATCAGTCTTGTCAATTTGCTGTTGAAAAGTTGGCAAAAGGGAGGAATTTTGACGGTAAAGTTTTACTACCTTTAGCAATTCTTGAGTATATTCATTTAAATGGATAAGATTACCGAAAATAAAACTCACAGGATTATTGATTTCATGAGCGACTCCAGCAAGTAGTTGTCCTAATCCTGCCATTTTTTCACCCTGAATTAACCGGGTCTGAGTTTGTTTTAATTCTTGCAGAGCTTGAGTAAGTTCTAAAGTTTGACGTTTAGTTTGTTCGAGTAATTCTGCCTGCTGAATCGCAATTCCCAGTTGCACTCCTACTTGAGCCAGTAAATTAATTTCTTCCTCTTTCCAATAACGCGGTTGCGAATTTTGATAAGCAACTAATAATCCCCATAATTTTTCACCTTCCCGAATTGGGACAAAGGTTTCGTTACGCGGAAGTTCGTTATCATCGTCTGTGTCCTCAAAAGTTTCTATAATCATTGGTTGAGCTTGTAAAACAGGTTTCCAACCATCTTTAAAAGAATCTGCTACAAATTTACCGCTCCAATCTGAGTTGAAACGGTAGATTGCAACTCGCTCGACTTCGAGCAACTCTCGCACAGCGTGAGTAGTGGTTCTAAAAATAGTTTTAATATCAAGTGACTGACGGATTTTATCAATAGTTGCAGCCAGCAATTCTTGCCGTTCCATTGCTTTCTCCCTTTCAGTAGCTTCTGCTAACTGGACAACCTGCATTTGAACTTGCTTTAAATAAGAATCTTGTTTTAATGCCACTCCCAATTGCTCGGCTATTTGACTAGCAAATTCAATTTCAGAGGGTTGCCATTGACGAGGAGCGGTGCATTGATGAATACACAGCAATCCCCAAAGTTCACCTTTTTTCAATAGAGGTGCGATCATATTTGCTCGCACTTGAAATTTTTCTAAGATTTGAACGTAGCAACCGGGAAACTTTCCTTGATAAATGTCAGCGATCGCATTTACTCGACCCTGTGCATAAAGGTGGGCAAAGTTTTCACCGAAGCAATAATCATAAACTTTTTCTGCGATTACCGAGTTACACTCAGCTACAACATCCTCAGAAATAAATTCTCCTTCCCAATCTTTTTGAGGATCAAAACGAAAGACTGCAACTCTGTCTGCTTGCAGCATTTTCCGTGCCTCGGTGACAGTAGTTTGGAAGATTGTATCTAAATCTAAAGACTCCCGAATTCGAGTAATCACACTAGTTAATGTCTTTTGTTGCTCTGCTTGGTACTGAGCGTATGCCAGCAACTTATGATGTCGCACTGCTACACCAATTTGTGTGCCGATTTTGCTCAGTGATCCGACTTCATAAGATTGCCACTGTCTGGGTGAAGAATTTTGGTAAGCAGCAATGACTCCCCAAAGTTTGTCTCCTTGGAGAATCGGAGCAGTTGCAAAGGCTTTTGCCTGAAATTGCTCCAATAGGGTTACATGACAGTTTGTTAATCCGGCTTGGTAAATATCATTGGCTGTAAATGTCTGGTTGTGAGCGTAACGTCCACCTTGCGTCTGTTGTAAATAAGTATCAGCGATCGCAGGCTCAACACCAACTAAAGGAGTCCAGCCTTCTGCCAACGATTCAGCAACGAAGTTACCACTCCAATCGTCATTAAAGCTAAAAATTGCAACTCGATCAGCTTGCAGCAGGTGGCGTATTTCTTGAGTTGTTGTTTTAAATATAGTTTCAATATCAAGGGGTGAGCGAATTTCATCGACAATCCGAGCAATTACTTGGTCGCGTTGAGCCGCTTGAGCCAATTCTGCGGCTTGCAATTGGACTTCATTGAGGTGCTTCGCTTGTTGAATCGCAACGGTAAGATGGTCAGCAATTTGACGAATAAACTCAATTTCTGATTCTTTCCAGTCACGAGCCTTACTGCACTGATGAATGCAAAGCAATCCCCACAATTCCTTTTGGCGCAATAGAGGGACAACGAGGTTGGCCTTTACCTGAAATTTACTCAAAAATGCTATATGACAATCACTCAGTCCCGCCTTGTAAATATCTGCTACTGCTTGCACTCTACCTTGTTGATAACTCGAAGCAAATTGTTCTCCAAAGCAGTGGTCGTAAACTTTTATTGCCAGTGCTGAGTTCCAGTCAAGTGCAACATCCTCAGAAACAAATTCTCCCTCCCAGTTTTTTTCTTGGTCAAACTGGAAGACTGCCACACGATCAGCATTTAGCAACTGACGCATTTGTGTAACGGTAGTTTGAAAAATTGTTTCTAAGTCAAGAGACTCCCGAATTCGGACAATTACACTCGCCAGAGCCTTTTGTTGGTCTAGTTGTTCTTGAAGTTGAGCGTTTGACAAAAGAAGTTGATTGTCCGTGAAATTTGAATTGGGTTCCATTGCTCTGGATTATGTCGTTTAATGATTCCTCATACCAACTTCATGAAGTTAAAAGGTGCCAAAAATATGACAAACTGCAAATTTTTGCAGTGTTCAATAATTTCTCAGAAGATGGTTATTGTTATAGTTCCCCTTTCTTTCTCTATCCTCATAATGGGTTAAAAAATAATTTTGGTTTGTACACAATAAAGGATATGACTAAGTGAGTGTTGCCGGAAGAAATCAAAAAAGAACTGATCCCCCTGCTCACTCTGTGATTTTATTTGGAAGTCCTTTGAGCGATCGTGCCAATATCCACCGTAGGATGCCCAAAGGGCTGTAGGGCGAAACCATGTAAAATAAGTAATTTATCAAAATTTACCTGACAGATTACGGAATTTCAGGTTAAATGTTTTAAAGTATGCACTCTGCAAGAGTTGTCGGGTAATATTCGTGACACAACAAGACCAAAAACCCTCTCGTTCTTTCGCTGGAATTGCTGGCATTGTTGCCGCAGCCACCTTAATTAGTAAAGTCTTCGGTTTAGTGCGGCAGCAAGCGATCGCTGCCGCTTTTGGTGTTGGTGCTGCTGCCACCGCCTATAGTTATGCCTATATTATCCCTGGCTTTCTATTGATATTACTCGGTGGTGTTAATGGGCCATTACACAGTGCAGTTGTCAGCGTTTTAGCCAAGCGGCGGCGAGAAGAAGCGGCTCCCCTAGTGGAAACCGTAACAACTCTGGTAGCTGGATCGCTATTAGTAGTGACAATTGCTCAAGTTTTATTTGCAGATGCGATCGTTGATTTAGTCGGTCATGGTTTGGAAGCGACAACTAGAGCGATCGCAATTCAACAACTCCGCATTATGGCACCAATGGCTTTATTTGCCGGATTAATTGGCATTGGCTTTGGCACTCTCAATACAGCCAATCAATATTGGTTACTCTCCATTAGTCCCTTATTATCCAGTATTACCGTTGTTGCCGGTCTTGGTATCTTGGCTATGCAACTGGGCAAAGACATTATTAAGCCGGAGTACGCTTTAATCGGTGGAATGGTTTTAGCTTGGGGAACCTTGGCAGGTGCAGTTCTCCAGTGGTTAGTGCAGCTAATTGTCCAATGGCGGTTAGGACTAGGCACATTACGCCTGCGGTTTGATTTTAAATCCCCAGGCGTTCAAGAAGTCATTAAAATCATGACTCCGGCAACAGTTTCCTCTGGAATGATGCCAATTAATGTTGCCACTGACCTTTATTTTGCCAGTCCTATTCCTGGTGCGGCGGCAGGATTTAACTATGCGAATCTACTAGTACAGACTCCGTTAGGGATTATTTCTAATATCATTTTACTGCCCCTGTTACCGATATTTGCCAAACTTGCTGACCCCGAAAATTGGTCAGATTTAAAGTTACGTATTCGCCAAGGACTGCTACTTACTGCCTTCACCATGCTACCGCTAGGGGCGCTGATGGTGTCGTTATCAGTACCTATTGTACAGGTGGTATATGAGCGCGGTGCTTTCAAGCCAGATGCCACACAGCTAGTTTCATCCTTGCTAGTAGCTTATGGAATTGGGATGTTTGCCTATTTGGGACGTGATGTTTTGGTGCGGGTGTTCTACGCTTTAGGTGATGGACAGACACCTTTTCGCATCAGTATTTTTAACATTTTGCTCAACATCATATTAGATTGGTTTTTCGTTAAACCTTTTGGCGCTCCCGGTTTGGTGTTAGCAACGGTGGGTGTAAATTGTAGCTCAATGTTAATGCTGTTATGGTTGCTTGATCGCAAGCTCAATGGTTTACCTTGGCGTGAATGGAGTTTGCCGATTTTGGGTTTGACTGCGGGTAGTTTGGTAGCTGGGATAGCAAGCTATGGGACTTTGGTTGCTTCTCAACAATTGCTGGGTAAAACGGGTTTACTGATTTTGGTGTTGCAGTTGTGTATATCAGGCTTCGTGGGGATTGCAGTGTTTGCTGCGATCGCTTCATCAATGAAAATACCAGAGGTGAATAGTTTTATATCTCGTCTACGTCAGCGCTTTTTGAAAAAATAACTGTTATCTGAAGAAACTTTTGCCGTTAGTTAACGTCACAATAAACGTTACAAGAATAACCAGTCTCTGAGCTATTTCTTAAGGGCATCTAAAAGTCAGACAAATGACATTTTGCACCATTATTAATAAACTTAGGGTAGGCAGTGCTAGTCCCTAATCTCCAAGTCGCCAGTCCCAAGTCCCCAGAGTCCTCTCAAAAGGGACGAGATTTGGGTAATATAAAGTAGCTATCTTTTCTGCATGGCAGATCCTGAAAGAAAAGCTTTCTTTGTCTTACCCCTTGGAGATATTTCTATGCTGACTTTAAAAATCGCTGTTTATATTGTTGTTGCCTTCTTCGTCACTATCTTCGTCTTCGGATTTTTGTCAAACGATCCAGCTCGTAACCCCGGCCGTCGGGACTTAGAGTAAAAGGGCGATAAATCATCCGCGACTTTAGAAGGCGGAAGATACTAAACCCCACGGAAACTTACTAAACTTTCGCCTAGTAAGTTTCCTCCTCAAAGTGGCTTGCTACCGGTAGCAGAAGGCGACAGTCGGAAGGCAAAATGTATATTTAATCCTTCCCTCCGTCATTTGGCTGTTTGTTAGCCCGATTATGCTCAAATATGCTTCATCCAGTTCTGCCGCCTGATCCGCCTTTTATCCTCGAATCTTTACAAGCTGTAAATCCCGCCTCATCTGCTAGTCATACAAATTTTCTTTCAGGTGTAGATACTGGAATACACGAAAAGATAGACAAATCCAAACAGCCCAAGGATTTGGCTCAGTTAGCAATTGCGGGTAAAACCAAGAGCGATCCCCCATTGCCAACTCCGATCAACTCAACTCAAAATCACTTGGTAGTTGCCGAAACTCCCTCTGTACCCCATTCACCAGAAATTTCGCCCATCAACAGTTCTGGAACTGCTGCACCTTTGGGGCGATCGCTGATCGTTGGTTATCCCACGCAGGAGGTTAAAACCTCTAATTACCGAAAGAAAGAAGACACAAAAACAAGTCCGAGTGTCAACGTTCAGCGCTCGGAACTTCTGCTAAGAGCGGCGTTACGCAAGCAGGAGACGCAAAGAGAAACCACTACGTTGCCAAAGAAAGTTGGAGCGGAGACTTCCTCTGTAAACTTAAAATTTGAACCTTCTCAAAAACTTGGTGAGCGAGCGCCAACTCTCAACTTTAGTAGAGAAAAACAAACCTTTTTGGATGCTAGCTTTAGCTATAAAGTTTCCCAAAAACCCCAACTTGCCCAGTCTTTGCGTCCTCTCCAAACTGTTCCAAGTGCTACATACAGCAACAAAATCGAATCCAAAGCGGGAATCTTAGCACAGAAGTTAACCCCGCAAAAACAGCAAAGTGATATTACTTCAATACAGTCTTCAGGAAGAGACAATATCTCTGAATCTGCTGCTGATCTTGCACCGAGTTCTCAATCAGTACAAAATTTTATAAAATTCACGTCTCGTAAACTGACAAACCAACTCTCATCGCCCATCACTGTAGGATTCAAGTCCCAAGCCCAACAACAAGCTCAAGCACCAACGCCTACACCAGATGGCAACACCATTAATCAGCCGCAAAGTCAACCATTTGATACAACTGCGCCAGCTAAACCGAGAATTGTAGAAGTCACTTCAGATCGGCAAGAGTATGACGAGCAACGGCGAATTATTACGGCTGTTGGTAATGTAGTTGTGCGATTTGATGGGGCGGTGGTGGATGCCGATCGCCTGCAAGTAAATCTAGACAACTTGATTGCTGCTGGGTTCGGCAATGTAACTTTAACACGGGGCGATCAGGTACTGCGCGGACAACGCTTTACTTATAACTTTGTTCAAGATAGTGGAGAACTGCTAAATGGTAGAGGAGAAATTTATGTACCCTCAGCACAAACAGATTTTGCTTTTTCATCCACGGGTGTAACTGCTGGTGGAGTTCCAAGACGTCCACCGAGCGATCGCATTAGAGCCAATCAACCTCTTTCCGGTGTGAGCAGCCCTGGAGGAATTGATGTAAACATAGGTGGTCAGGCAAATGCTAGCAACATCGCGCCTCCGAAAACAGGGGGTGTAGTGAATCGGCTCAGGTTTGAAGCTGAACACATTGACTTTTATCCCCAAGGCTGGCAAGCAAGGGATGTTCGCCTCACCAACGATCCTTTTTCGCCCCCAGAACTAGAGTTACGGGCAAATACAGTAACTCTGACGCGAGAATCACCCTTGGTAGACCGCATCAGGACACAGAATCAGCGTTTGGTATTTGATCGAAGCGTCTCTTTACCAATTCCGGTGAATGAGCGAACTATTGACCGCCGGGAGCGGGACGTTACACCTGCAATAGCTTCCCCTGGTTATGATGGAAAAGATCGGGGTGGTTTGTATATTGAGCGTGGCTTTCCAGTCATTGATACAGAGAATACACGCTGGACAATTACGCCTCAGTTGTTAATACAAAGAACTGTACAAGAAGGCACGGGTGATTTAGGCGCACTGTTTGCTGTCAAGACAAAGATAAATTCTGTTTTGAATCCAAGAGCAGTCATTGACGGGACTGGGGAATTAACTAGTTTTGACTTGAACAAGGTAGAAGATAATTTGCGGGCGAGGTTAGGATTGCGCCAGATATTAGGGACTTCCCTTCCCCATGTTTTGAATCTGGAGTATAGCTACCGCGAGCGTTTTTACAACGGTACCCTCGGTTTTCAAACCGTCCAGAGCAGTCTTGGCGGCATTATTACCTCTCCTGTAATTCCTTTAGGCAAAAGTGGCATCAACCTCACCTATCAGGGAAGCGCTCGATATATCGATGCCAATACCGATCGCCAAGACTTACTAAAACCAGTGCGAGAAAACGATCGCATCTCACTAGGTCGTTTACAAGGCAGCGCTTCCCTTAGTACTGGGCTGTTGCTGTGGCAGGGAAAACCATTACCACCCACTGCCACTGGGGGATTACGATACACTGCTAACCCTGTAGTTCCTTACTTGCGAGCGATCGCTGGACTTACAGGCACTACCAGTTATTACACCAATGGCGATAACCAAAGCACCCTAACTGGTACAATTGGCTTACTAGGGCAAATTGGTCATTTTTCTCGACCTTTTTTAGATTACACAGCCTTCAATATTACTTATTCTCAAGGCTTAAACAACGGATTATCACCATTTTTGTTTGATCGCTCCGTTGACAACCAAGTGTTGAGCGCCGGGATATCACAACAAATCTACGGCCCTTTTCGCTTAGGCTTTCAAACATCTGTTAACTTGGATACTGGTAAAGAGACTAGCACCGACTACATTGTGGAATATAGCCGTCGCACCTATGGCATCACCTTGCGTTACAATCCGGTGTTGGAGTTAGGCGGTATCAGCATCCGAATTAGTGATTTTAACTGGGGTGGCGGCACTGATCCATTTTCTGAAGTTAAACCAGTGGTAGGAGGTGTGCAACAGGATTATTAGTCAGATAGTTAGGGACTTCCAGAAAATAAATTATCCAATTTACTCAGATCATATTTTTCTTTCTCCCCCAGCAAGAACTGCTCCCTGCCCCCCTGCCTACACCACGATAGAATATTTTTTTAGTTGGAAGTCCCTTAGCAGTTGCCCGACTCGACACTTGATTCTTTAAGGTTTTCTATCTTTTGCCCAGTCTAAGGATTTGGCACGACTCGACAGCTTACAGCACAATTGGTTGATGCCGCACCAGGTATTCTCAGCTTGGCATAGTCGCCGCTTAGTTGAATACGTGACGGTGGTTGGTGTAGGGTTGCACAGCATCTTTGCACTGCGGCTTGGTACTCTCGCCATTGCTTACGGATTGCAGTACTTGCAGCATCGTTACCTAAATCTGAAAATTTTAGCCCCGCTCGAATTAGCCAAGTTTCTACATCAGTTGTTTCACCTAGCATTTCTGGTATGGCATTAATTTTTTCCATGAGTAATATCTTTTACACGTATTTAAAATTGGTAATTTTACTTTAAAAAAAACTATTGATAATAGCCAATATAATTATTTATCAAAATCATCAATAAAAATGATTAAAAGAAGAGAATAAATTATTATTAAGGCTCTGATTTAGATACAAACACGATAGGGGCACAGCAATGCTGTGCCCCTACGAATGGTCTGTAATTTATGTAATCGAAAAGCCTAATATTACGGCTGGCAAATATCATTGCTTTAGGTTGTGAATAAGCTATTTTCTAGCTCAAAATCACTAGAAACGATAGCCTAATCCGGCTTGGAAGCTGACAGCATCAGCATCACTATTTCTGTAGGCATCAATGCCCCATTTAGTATCACCATAAGCAATGACATTATTGCTAACTTCTGATTCAATACCAAGGGTAACTACAGGTGCATTCTGATTGCCCAACGGGGTTTTTTGACCTTCGTCAGTTACAAAAGAATAACCACCACCGAAGTAAAGGTTAGTGTTTTTGGCAATGGGCGCATCGTAAGTCACTATGGGCATAATTGCGGCAGCATCACCACCATACAGCACAGAACCCCGCACTGAAACAGGCGCATTGGGAACGGCGTAACGTCCTTGAATATTACCACCAACTTGTGATTCATCGTTTCCTTGTCCGCCACTAGTTGCACCAACCGCAATACCAGCACCGATGTAATTGCCGTTTGTGCCAGCTGTTTGAGCAGAAGCAATTCCCGCCGAAAGAACAATGGAAGCAACAGCAACGAAAGAGGCAGCTAATTTTGTAAGTTTCATAGAATTCTTCTCACTAGAGTTAAGTAAAATCAATATTCTCTAGTACTAGAATCTCTTTTTTTACAAAATGTAACCTCGCACATCTGGTTCACCCAAGTGGCTGAATTCTTTCTCACCCACTTGGGTGTAACAAGTTAATTATTACAGGAAATAATTACTATGCCCAATGCCCAATGCCCTATCCCCTATTTCTCAATTTGAACTAATGCTTAAGTCTTTGCCAATTCGGTTTTTGATTACTCGTGCAGGTATGCCTACAGCAACGGAGAAAGGAGGAATATCTCTATTAACAACTGCTCCCGCACCAATAACACTGCCTTTGCCGATGGTAACTCCATCTAATACTGTTACTCCATGCCCTAGCCAACAGTCATCCTCAATTACAATTCCTTTGCGAGTAACACCTTGGTATTTAATCGGCTCCATCGGATCGGCAAAATTATGGTTATTAGCATATATCCCTGAGTAAGCAGCTATTAAGCAGTGTTTACCAATTTTGATGTCTCCTGGCCCCTCAATAGCCACGTTGGGGCCAATAAAGGTGTCTTCATCAATATGTATACACGTATTTTCTAAAGACCCTATATCAACGTTACGCTCAATAGCGACTCTATTTCCCAGATGAATTCTATTATTTTTATGTCCTCTAGCATCCATCCGCACACCCTTGAAAATATATACTCCACTGCCTATCTCAATACAGCAAGTACCGTTAAATTCAACACCATTTTGAATATAAACTGGGCTGCCTATATAGGCAAAAATACTACGATATCCCAAATTACGCAACTTCGGCCCCAAAATAAGTGTAGGAATATCCCCGAACACAGTAGTTACTAAAAGTTCTTGCACGCGCTGCAATTTGGAAAAATATTGCTCGTTATGCATGGCTACATATCTCTTCAATTAATTGTTGTTGACAGGATTGATTTGTTGGCTTTGTATTCTAATATTTTGCCAATGCCAAAAGATTTTGTACTTATTAATACATGATTTCCATTGGCAGTATTACCAAAATTTACCCATGTTTTTAGATGGTTTTCCAAATGTTGAAAAACCAGAGCCTGGTTTTGACTATGTGAGCAATTTACAGCACGTAAAAATATCGCTTCTTTTTCACCAAATCAATCTTAGTGAATTGCAGGGTCAAACCCAGACGATTAAATTGTCTGATGGAAAATTCTTTGGTTTAGATAGGCTACTGTTTCGGTTATCTGGTAAATTTGCAAAGCTTGTTACGCAAATAAGGATAAAGTTGTTTACCTTGAGGATACTTTTTCTCAAGCGGTTTTAGTCTTTTGAAACAACTCAGTTCCACAAGCTATATTGCAACAAAAAATACATTTAACTAGACTATATTCAAAAATTAGATAAAATTTCTGCCTAGCATGACAATGTAATTATTGTTAGATTTTTATGGGTATTTATGCCCGATTAAAATCCAACTAGGGTGGATTATCTCCCACATCAGCCATCACATTGAAGTTAACCATCGGTGCAAACAAGTAAGCGCTTCCCCGACTGCTATGACGGCTTTCTTGCAACGAATTTCTAGAGTATGCTGCTCCAATCATGTTGCACACAGATGATTTACAGACTAACCAATTTATGTTTTTAATTACATAAATGGTTTTTAATAACAATTGTTTTTAACGATAGCACATTTTATTTTTAATGGAACACTCTTATGAAATAATTTGATTTTCAGGTTGCTTGTTAATTCTAATGGTGAGATTAGTTAACTTTTTTACTAAAGCAATGCCTACGGCAAGCAAAGTCTACGCTACTCTTCAATAATTTTATACACCTAGAGAAAATTTCTTGAAAATGGGAACTTTAAAAATTCTCTAAGCGATTAATTAGTATTTATGTCTATATTTGTATTATTGTTTGTTCAAATACTTTTATATTTTTGTGTTAACTCAGAATGATATCTACTATACTGATGACACCCTCTTGGTTAAAAAGCTAAAAATCTTCCTCTTCCTTATTGCTTGTATCTAAAAATTTGTAAATCACCCATTCGGGTGAGCCAAGCGGGTGATGCGTGCTTGCCACTATTTATTATAAATTTTATTGAAAGAAAGCTAAAACGTAGCTTAGTTTCTAGGAAAAGTTCAGAAAGAACATTAAATGCCCAGATTAAGGTATCGGTTTTAACTCACACACTTGGTTCAAATTATGGCTTTAATTAAAGAAATTGTCCAAGAAGCTCTAACTATCGGCTATCTGAGTGTTGTAGCCGAAGATCAACTGCGATCGCAACTTCAAAGTAATTATGACTCAGAAGACCTAGATGCCTGGATCATTCTACAGCGAGCTATTGCGGCAGGTGATGTCAAACAAGAGTCGCGCCGAAAAAAAGCTTCTCTCTCTCCTAAAGCCAAAGACGCTTCATCTAGTATCAAACTTGCTTATAAAATGGCAGCCGAGATTGCTTATGCAGCAGCTGTAGCTTTGTCAATGACCAAAAGTACCAAAGATCAGCCTTCACTAGGCGCATGAAATAACACATTACTACGTTATTTACTTAAATCTAGTATTAAAATTTTATACCAAGTAGTTAGTGATGCTTTTCCTAGTTAACTGCTTGGTATGATTTTTAAAGGATTTAATTTTAAACGATGTCTAAGGTCTATTGAGCGTTACATCACCTTAAACTAACCTTAACCAAAAATAATTTAGTTAAGTCTTTCCTCTCCAGTAGGGCAATTTTATTAAGAAATAATTAAAATTCTAGTTCCTTGACGCAGCTATAAAGGAATTTTCGCTCTCAGCCAAGACCTTAGATTGATCCCCGGAATCAATTCTAAAAAAAATATAAATTATTTATTCAAAACTAAATTTTTTTAAGTGATATATGGCACTAAATGATTAAATTTTAATATACCAAGTACATGGCTGAGGGTAAGGCATAGAATTAGAAACACCTTGGTGTAAACTTTAGCAACGAGGTTAAAAGAAATTCTCAATGCTTAACAAAGTCATCGCTTTTTCACAAACTACTGTATAAAGAATTGGCAACATTGGTAAAGAGAGTAAACAATAACCATAGCTAAACTTGGAGTTTTGCCAACCTATGCAGCCAATTCGCACATTTAACGTATCCCCTTCACTACCGCCACGACTCGAACCACTACGGCGGCTAGCATATAACTTGCACTGGGATTGGAACGTTGACACTAAAGATTTATTCCGTCGCTTAGACTCTGACCTGTGGGAGTCTAGCCATCATAACCCGGTGTTAATGTTAGGTACTATCTCTCAATCACGGCTTCTGGAAGTTGTCGAAGATGAAGGCTTCCTAGCGCAAATGGATCGAGCTGACCGTCAGTTAGACGATTATTTGCAAGAGCGTACCTGGTATCAGAAACAACGGGAGCAAAAGCCAAAAGAATGTTACGCCTATTTTTCGGCGGAATTTGGACTTGTAGATTGTTTGCCCGTCTATTCTGGGGGCTTGGGCGTTCTGGCGGGGGATCACCTCAAATCTGCCAGTGACTTAGGGCTACCCCTGGTGGGCGTAGGTTTACTGTATCAGCAAGGCTATTTTGCCCAGTATCTGAATGCCGATGGCTGGCAGCAAGAACGCTACCTGAGCAATGATTTCTACAATATGCCCTTGCATCTAGAGCGTAATGCCGATGGTTCAGAACTGCGGATTGCGGTAGATTATCCAGGACGCAAGGTGTATGCCAGAGTTTGGCGTGTACAGGTAGGAACGGTTCCCCTGTATCTGATGGACACCAACATTGAACCTAACAATGTTTACGACCACGACATTACAGATCAGCTGTATGGTGGCGACATCGATATGCGTATCCACCAGGAAATCATGCTGGGGATCGGTGGTGTGCAAATGCTCAAAGCTTTGGGGCTGAAAGTCACAGCTTACCACATGAATGAAGGCCACGCCGCCTTCTCTGCCCTAGAACGTATCCGCTTGCTGATTCAGGAAGAAGGACTGAATTATCCCCAAGCTAAACAGGTGGTGGCTTCCAGTAATATCTTTACTACCCACACGCCAGTACCAGCAGGGATTGACTTGTTTGCTCCCGAAAAAATGCTGTACTACTTGGGGTACTATGCAGAGATATTTGGGTTGCCCAAAGAGCAATTTTTAGGACTGGGGCGCGAGAATACAGGCGATTTATCTGGGCCTTTCAGTATGGCGGTGCTGGCGCTAAAGATGGCAACATTTTCTAATGGTGTCGCCCAACTGCATGGTGTGGTGTCGCGGCAAATGTTCCAGGGCTTGTGGCAGAAAGTGCCAGTAGAGGAAGTACCGATCGCAGCAATTACTAATGGTGTCCATGCTCGGAGTTGTGTTGCCAAATCTACTCAAGAATTATACGATCGCTACCTGGGGCCAAACTGGTCATCAGCACCACCAGATAGCCCATTGTGGGATCGGATGGACGCCATACCTGATGAGGAATTGTGGCGCAATCACGAACGCTGCCGCTTAGATATGATTTTGTATGTGCGGGATCATTTGGTCAAGCATTTGACCGATCGCGGTGCTTCGGCTTCCGAAATTAGCCAGGCACAAGAAGTTTTAGATCCTTACGCTTTCACCATTGGCTTTGCCCGTCGGTTTGCCACCTACAAACGCGCTACCCTGTGGATGCGTGATTTGGATCGGATTAAGCGGCTTTTACTAGCTAACAAAGACCGGAAAGTGCAATTTGTGATTGCTGGTAAAGCACATCCGAAGGATATTCCTGGTAAAGAACTGATCCGTGAGATCAATCACTTTATCCGCGAACAACATTTAGAAAAGCAGGTAGTGTTTGTTCCCAATTACGACATTCACATCTCCCGGTTAATGGTTGCGGGTTGCGATATTTGGTTAAACACACCGCGTCGTCCACGGGAAGCTTCTGGTACTAGTGGCATGAAAGCTGCAATGAATGGCTTGCCGAATTTAAGTGTACTAGATGGCTGGTGGGATGAAGCTGATTACGTCCGCACAGGCTGGGCGATTGGACATGGAGAAAATTACGACGATCCCAACTACCAGGATGAAGTAGAAGCAAATGCTCTCTACGAATTGTTAGAGAAGGAAGTTGTACCGTTATTTTATGAACATCGGGATACTGATGGTTTGCCCCGTCCGTGGGTTGCCAAAATGAAGGATGCAATTCGGTTGAATTGTCCCTTCTTTAATACAGCGCGGATGGTAGGAGAATATGCACAAAGGGCTTATTTCCCAGCTAGCGATCGCTATCATACCCTGACTGTTGATAACTATGCTCCAGCCAAAGAACTAGCTGCTTGGAAAGAAAAATTGGGCGAACACTGGTTCAACATCAGAATCAAAGATATTGATGTATCGGCAGCTTCAGATATTGAGGTTAACCAAACCGTTGCTGTCAAAGCCAAGGTTGACTTAGCAACTTTAGCGAATGATGATGTGCAGGTGGAGTTATATCAAGGTGCGATCGATGCCAATGGTGATATTGTCAACGCTGTGCCAGTGGTGATGGATTATCAAGGTGAAGATGCACAGCAATTGAGCATTTACACAGGTAATATCACTTATACTGCTTCTGGTTTACAAGGCTTGTCTTTGCGTGTATTGCCGAAGAATCAATACTTAGCTAATCCCTATGAACCAAGGTTGATTGCTTGGGCAGAATAAGAGTGCTGAGTAATTGTTGAATACTCAAGATTAGGCGTTGCTGATTTAAATTTAGCAATGCCTTTTATTATGTGATGCAGTCACGCCCCAAAATAACTATTGCTAGAATGATAAGGAATTATAAGGGAAATGTGATTTGATTGGGATAATCACAAAAGTCAGCTTCTTAAGCAAAATAGGGGATATTCTTTAGAAAAGATCGTTATTATTTTGGCAGGCGACTATGTAGAACGAATCAAACAAGATGATCCAGAACAATTTATTGCTATTGGATATTTGGAAAACACCCTTTTGTCAGTCATTTATAAAGTTCGTTATGATAGTGAAGGGGAATATATTTGGTTAATTACTTATTGGAAAAGTACTAGACGGGAAAGAGAAATCTATGAACAATATTTCTATTAAAGAACTTGAGGATAAAATTGAGGACGGAGAGGAAGTCATTGATCGTTATTTTGACTCCACGACAACAAGAGTCGGAACACCTCGTCAAATGACTTCACGAAGACGACAGGATATAGTCACAACAAACCTTGAAATTCCTAGTCTGATGCTCAACGAACTGGACAAAATGGCAACCGAACTCAATATTAGTCGTCAAGCTGTGATTAAAATGATGCTAAGACGCGCTCTTGATGAACACTATCTGGCCAAGAACCAGATTAAATCATAAATTTGATTGCGTAGCTTGCCGCACTAAGCATCGGTTCTTGCGTGTGCTGTTACCCAACCCAAATTCCTCAAATTTCACTCTGTAAACTCCATGTTTTGAACAGGAAAATCAAGCAATAAAGAAGATTGTTTGAAAAGTATTATGTTTAACATCAAAATATATGATACATAAGACGAAGTATTGCTGATTTCAGTTTAGCAGCGCCTTTTATATCAAACATTTTCAGGTAGAAAATTAATATTTAGGATCTGTTCTAAGGTATAAGTACAAGATTGAGGTAAGTTATCTAGTTTGCCTTCAGTTTTATCAATTACATATCCTAATGCATCATCATAAATTGATGCTAATTCATTTTCTAAGTATTGATATAAATTCGTTGTCAAGTTACGTTTTAATTGATTCCTAAAACTTCTGATTTCTGCTTTCCAATGTCCAGAATTAAATTGAGATTCTTGCGTCCAATATTGCAACAATAAAAGATGTCTAATAATTTGTTCTAATAAACTAGCGACCTTGGCTTTGTCTCTACGGCCCAAGTTTTCTAGCTCCTCTATTAAATTTTCTAAATCTAATTCTTTTAAATGGTTAGCTTTTAATAGTTTGATTGTTTCCTCTAACCAGAGATGATCATCAATTTCATAAAGCTCTTTTAAACTCAAGTTGGAACTAACTCCTTGCATAAAACCTCTTTGAGTTAAATCTTACGAGATTACAATTTTAGGCTAACATTCTTTGGGGGATCACAATGTAGCCAGTGGTGCGATCGCCTAATACTAAGTTACGTTGTTCTCCCCAATACCACCAGTATGCAGCAACGTAAGCGCAAATTAGGCTATCTAGTTTATCTTCGGTTGCTTTGAGGGCTGCGCCTGTGGTGGGGATTTCTGAAGTAAACGAACCGCAGAGGCGCCAAGAACGCAGAGGAGGAGAAAGAGAGGGGAGGATATTGAGAAGATAATTTTGGAGTTTGATTAGTTCTAGGCGACGCTCATTGAGTCGTCCTTTTTTGTATTTGAGGATGCGTTCTAAGTTGAATAGGTTAACCATCGCCGGGTGGGGAAAGACTTCTATTTGATATCTGCTGAGTTTTTGCGGTTCTATGGTGGGTGCATGTGCAAAACCGCGTGATTCTAACTCTAAGCCAAAGTTGATGGTGCGATCGGCGAAGGGTAGGTTTTGATTAGCTGGGTAGCATCCTGCATGATATTTACCAAAGTATTTGTGGCTGAGTTTATCAGGGAGGCGGCTTCCAGTGAGGTTGGGTATGAGAGTAGGTGCATCTACGGCAATAATGGCTGGTTCGTCTGGTTGGACACTTTGATCAATCCAGGTGAGGATGTCTGCAATGGCTTCTTTACGATCTAGATCAAGTAGTTGCAGTTGTCCATCTATCCATTCTAAGCAGCATAGTCCACTTGGTTGAGATTTCCAGCCTAAATCAATGCCAATAAATTTCATTGTCATAACACGAATTTGCAATTATTTTCGCATTTCGTGGCAACGATTCACCTAAATTTACTTACTAAAAATTGTGAAAAATAATCTTATAATCTTAAATAGCTTGTCTTAATTTATTTTATCTGGCAATAAATTAATCAAGATTATTCCAATGAAAGTTTTATTTTTACATCCCAATTTTCCCTCGCAATTTCGTAATCTAGCGACAGTTTTAGGTAAAGATCCTAATTGTCAAGTCGTCTTTGGAACAAATCGTCGTGAAGGCGAAATACCTGGCGTTTTTAAAGCTATTTACACTCCTTCTCGTGAAGCTGCTCCCCAAACCCACCATTACGTTCGCAACCTGGAAAATGCTGTTCTCACGGCGCAGGCTGTCTATCGCGTATCAGAAAAATTGAAAGCTGAGGGTTTTGTTCCAGATATCGTTTATGGTCATTCTGGTTGGGGCCCAACTTTATTTATGAAAGATATTTTCCCTAAAGCAGAATTATTATGTTATTTTGAGTGGTTTTACCATGCTCACGGTTCCGATGCAGATTTTGATCCCAATGAACCATTGAATGCTGATGATGAATGCCGCATTAGGGTCAAAAATGCGCCGATTTTGACTGATTTATATAGCTGCGATCGCGGTCTTTCTCCAACTAACTGGCAGCGTCAGCAATTTCCCAAAGAATATCATAGCAAACTTACTGTAATTCATGATGGTGTTGATACCAAATATTTTGTTCCCAAACCAGGCGCAAAGTTAGTTTTACCAAGAATAAATCTCGACCTTTCTCATGTGGAAGAGTTAGTAACTTATGTGGGACGGGGGATGGAACCTTATAGAGGTTTTCCGCAATTTATGGAAACGGTGGCGTTAATTCAGCAGCGAAGACCTAAGTGCCATGTTGTAGTTGTGGGAGAAGATAGGGTGGCTTATGGGAAGAATCTTCCTGATGGGCAGACTTATAAACAATTAATGTTAGAAAAATTAGAATCATCTTTAGATTTATCGAGGCTGCACTTTACAGATAGACTTCCTTACAATGAGTATCTTCAGGTTTTGCAAGCTTCTTCTGCTCATGTTTATTTAACTCGTCCTTTTGTTTTATCGTGGTCAATGTTGGAAGTAATGGCAGCAGGATGTTTACTAATAGCTTCTAAGACTGCGCCAGTATTGGAAGTCGTACAGGATGGGGTAAATGGACTGCTGGTAGATTTCTTTTCTCCCCATAATATTGCTAATAGGGTTGAAGAGGCGCTGAATAATCCTCAAGAAATGCAAGCAATTCGTGCGAATGCGCGAGAGACAATTATCAAGCGTTATGATTTGGCAAAACTGTTACCACAGCATTTGCAATGGATGTTCGCTGGTAAAAATTCTAATAGTTTGAAAAAGCGTCCAACTTCTAAAGGATTTGGCAGAAATTAGATAATATTAGTTATTAGTCATTAATCTCTTGCATCAATATTTTTTGCCTCAAGAAAAAATGCAAATAAAAACCAATACGGTTCAGTTAAGGCTAAAACTCTTTGTCAAACTCAATTTTTTTAACGTAGACGCTTCTCTACGAGACGCTACGCGAACGGCTTGCCGCAGGCTACCGCCAAGGACGCCAAGGCGCAGAGAGAAGAAAGAAATGCTTAACTGAACTGTATTGAAATAAAAACCTGAAAATAACGACTGTAATAAGGGACTTCCAGAAAATAAATTATCCAATTTACTCAGATCATATTTTTCTTTCTCCCCCAGCAAGAACTGCTCCCTGCCCCCCTGCCTACACCACGATAGAATATTTTTTTAGTTGGAAGTCCCTAAGTATATTAATATTAGTTGTTGGTCAATAATAAATGACAAATGACAAATGACAGAGAGCAATATTTAAAATGCGAATTATTTTTACTATTGCCCATTTTTTCAAACCTAGTGGTGAGGGTCGTCATGCTTCCCAACGCAAAGATCCGAAACCACGTTTGCAGGCGTTAACTAATAGCCTTACCGCCTTATACCAATTATTTGGTAAATCTCAAAGTATTATTAACATCGCTCAACGAATAGCTTTTCCTGCTAACCAGCCGCAATCGCACGAATTAGATATTGTTATTTGTACAACCCAAGATAATCATCTTTTAAATCAGCTTCCCTTACCATCCCATCTATATAAGCATCATTCTACTAATGTAGAACCTTTGCTTTTGGGGTTTGAATGCCAAGCGGTTCTGCAAAGTTGTCTTGGTCAGTATGATTATTACTGCTTTTTGGAAGATGACTTAATTATCCATGATCCTTGGTTTTTTATAAAATTAAATTGGTTTACTCAACAAGCGGGTGATTTAAATTTGCTCCAGCCAAATCGTTATGAAATCTCCCCTTCCGGTTTGGTTCATAAAGCTTACATTGATGGGAATTTGGCTTTGCGAGTAACTGCTCCCTTTCAAAATGTACAGGAGCAACCGGAACTCAAGGGTACAATTATGAATGCACCAGTTATCTTTTGTCGTGCCCTCAATCCTCATGCAGGCTGCTATTTTTTGAATGCAAATCAGATGACTTATTGGGCTAATCAACCTTATTTTCTCGACCGAGATATTAGCTTTGTTGGGCCCTTAGAAAGTGCTGCCACCTTGGGAATTATGAAGACATTTCGGATTTATAAAAATTCACCTGATCAAGCAAGTTTTTTGGAGATTCAGCACTCTGGAACTGGATTTATAGGGTTAATTGGAGGACAGGTGAGTTTAGCAGAAAGGTAAATCGAATTTAAGAGTTTGGTTTTTGTGAGCAAAATTAATGCGATCGCTATTTATAAAACAGATTAGCGATCGCTCAACAATCAACTAATCTTAAATTCTCACTAATGGTTTTTCAACAGGGGTAGGCGTAGTCAGGGGATCAAATCCTAACTGCT
This sequence comes from Nostoc sp. ChiVER01, assembly GCF_034531155.1. Taxonomy (NCBI): domain Bacteria; kingdom Bacillati; phylum Cyanobacteriota; class Cyanophyceae; order Nostocales; family Nostocaceae; genus Nostoc; species Nostoc sp. ChiVER01. The sequence goes on from NZ_JAVRBS010000021.1 coordinate 127,825, forward strand.
CAGTAATGCGCTCTCTAGCTAAAAGGCGGTATTCCCAAAAATGCTCACCAGCAGCACATAAACCCAAATACATATTCACGAATTGCGGCTTGGTGCGAATAATAGCCCAAAGCTGTTGCCAAAATTGACCCCGAATTTCCCGCCGTTGCCAACCTTGTCGCCACAGTAAGTGTACAAGTAGTCGCAGTCCTTTACCAGGAGGAAAATACATTGTCTGCTGTAGTTGGGGATTAGGTGTAATCTTAAGGCACTGTTCAAAACAACGTCGGAGATAGTTTTTGGGTTCGTACATTCTCCAAATTGCCTCTAGATATTCTTTAGCAACTTCAGCCATCGGCCGAGTAGGAACAAAATTCATCAAGGAATTCTGATCCCCCACTTCCGTACCTCCAAATCCTTCTAATAATCGCTCCTCTCGTTTTAGTCTTTCCCAGAGAGCAGTATTGGGAATAGCTTGCAGTATACCTAGCATCGGTTGAGGAATGCTGGTTTCTTCAATAAAAGCTTGAATTCGCTCTCCAGCGCCAGCCTTTTCTCCATCAAAACCAATGATGAATCCTGCATAGATTAACAATCCGGCTTGATTTATGGTACGACAGGCTTCTAACAGAGGATTGCGGGTATTTTGAAACTTACGAGTGACTTGCAGGCTGTCTTGATCTGGTGTTTCAATACCCAAAAAGACTGAATAGAAGCCAGCTTTAGCCATTAGTTCTAATAGCTCAGGATCTTCTGCTAGGTTGACGGAAGCTTCTGTCAGGAAGGTGAAGGGATAATTACGTTCCTGCATCCACGGAATTAATGCTTGTAATAGGCGTTTAACGTTGCGTTTATTACCAATGAAATTATCATCCACTACAAACAGAGATCCACGCCAGCCTAAATCATAGAGGGTTTGGAGTTCTGCTAGGGTTTGACTGGGTTCTTTAGTGCGTGGTTTGCGGCCATATAAATTGATGATGTCACAGAATTCGCATTCAAAAGGACAACCGCGAGAAAACTGGATTGCCATCATTAAGTAATCATCTCGCTTGAGTAAATCAAAGCAAGGGATGGGGCTTTGGGTTACATCTGGTTTTTCCAGGGCGCGGAAGGTTCCTTGTTCTTCACCTTTAGCGATCGCATCTAAAAATTGCGGAACTGTAATCTCCCCTTCATCTAAAATCAAATAGTTAGCTCCTGCTTTTTGGGCAGGTTCTGGTACTGAGGTTGGATAAGGGCCACCCACAGCAACTTTTTTCCCTAGTTGTGCTGCTTTATGAATTTGGGCAAGAAAGTCTTCTTTTTGTGCAAGCATGGCAGAAAGAATTACTATGTCGCACCATTGCCAATCAGCATCCGTTTCTTGATTAACATTGCGGTCATAAAACCGAACTTCCCAGTCTGTTGGTAGCATCGCAGCAACAGTCAGAATTCCTAACGGCGGAATAAATGCCTTAAGTCCCGCTATTTTCATGAATTCGTCGTAAGACCAAAAGGTTTTGGGAAAACGAGGGTAAAGTAAGAGTACTTTCATTGCTGTAGTCCTCTAATTAAATTTTGTTTAGAAAATTTTTACTTTTGATAAATCTGTGTTTTAGATGTTCATTGCAGAGATGATGCTAATAGCCCACTAGTCTGAGCCAAAGAATTAACTCATAATTTCGAGGTTACTGCTACTTTCTCGGAAAAAAATTTAAATTTTGTCTATTTTTGTAATCAAGAGTACATAAACTGCTTTGATGAAGAGAAAAAGCTTTAGTTATAGCGTTTTGCAGTTTAGTCTTTCTATTATCGTGTTATGTAAACGCAACCTTTCACAATGGCATTGCATCAACTAACAATGCCATTGCACCGATTTTTTATTTTACAACGGACTACAGTCAAGCTTTACAATATCCACCCTAAAACCTGGATTTATTACTTGTGAGAAATCCAAGGAGTGTAGGGGTGTGGGAGGATACATAATTATACTTTCGTAGCTTCTCACCCTATGCGTGATAAATTCGGGTAAAAGCTGTCTTACCACACAAACTTGTCGTTTTCCTTTGTGAAGAATTGGAGTTGAGTTAAAATCTCTCATTCCACAACGGCGATTTGACCTGGAAAATGTCAAAATTAAATGAGTTTTGCGTAGGCGGAAAGCAATTTGTCGCCAGACATCGCCACTTTACTAGCGCGGATTTGAGATAAATAACTTGAAATTTATGGGCAAGCAACGTGTTCTTTCTGGAGTTCAACCAACCGGCAATTACCATCTAGGTAACTATTTGGGAGCCATTCGCAACTGGGTAGAAGGTCAGAGCGAATACGAAAATTACCTCTTTGTGGCTGATTTGCACGCGATTACAGTGCCACATGACCCAAAACAATTGGCAGCTGATACCTACACCCTTGCTGCTCTCTATCTAGCTTGTGGTCTTGATTTAAATCACTCTACCATCTTTGTACAATCACACGTTTCGGCTCACAGTGAACTCACCTGGTTGCTCAACTGCATTACACCTCTAAACTGGCTGCAAGATATGATCCAGTTTAAAGAAAAGGCTGTAAAACAGGGAGAAAATGTGAGTGCAGGCTTATTGGATTACCCTGTACTGATGTCAGCCGATATTTTGCTTTACCAAGCTGATAAAGTGCCAGTGGGTGAAGACCAAAAGCAACACTTGGAGTTAACACGGGATATTGCAGCTCGATTAAATCACCAATTTGGTAAACCAGAGCAACCAGTTTTAAAGTTACCAGACCCTTTGATTCGCAAGGAAGGGGCAAGGGTGATGAGTTTGGCAGATGGTACACGCAAAATGTCGAAGTCTGATCCTTCTGAGTTAAGCCGAATCAATCTGCTAGATTCACCAGAACAGATTCAATACAAAATTAAGCGTTGCAAAACCGATCCGATTCGTGGACTGACTTTTGATGATCCAGCGCGTCCAGAGTGTAATAATTTGTTAACGCTGTATACATTGCTTTCTGGTAAAACGAAGGAAGATGTTGCCGTTGAGTGTCAGGATATGGGTTGGGGACAATTTAAGCCATTATTGACGGACACGATAATTGAGGCTCTGAAACCAATTCAAGAAAAATATCAGTCGATAACGGCGGATAAAAGCTATTTGGAGTCTGTGTTGCGGGATGGAGGGGAAAAAGCTAGAGCGATCGCAAATCAAACTTTATCACAAGTCAAAACTGCTTTAGGCTATTCGCTTCCTCTATAATTTGTCCCTTTTCGGTGTGATTGGCTATACCATTTAAGAAATTGAAACTCTTAATTTTATGCATCACACCCATAGCCCCACAGCTTTTCAGAGAGCTGTACAAGCAGGTGAATTTCTAATTACCGCCGAGGTAGCACCGCCGAAAGGGGGAGATCCAGCGCACATGATTCAAATGGCGGCGACTCTTAAGGGAAGGGTTCATGCTGTCAATATTACTGATGGTAGCCGCGCAGTGTTACGGATGTCTTCGTTAATGGCATCGGTGATTTTGTCACAAAACGGTATAGAACCGATTTGTCAAATTGCTTGCCGCGATCGCAACCGTATTAGTTTACAAGCTGATTTGATGGGCGCTCATGCTTTGGGTATCCGTAATATTTTAGCTTTGACTGGCGACCCAGTAAAAGCAGGCGATCATCCTGATGCCAAAGCAGTATTTGACTTAGAAGCTGTGCGACTGCTGCAACTGATTCGGAAGATGAATCAAGGCGTTGATTGCAACGAGAAACCCTTGACTGATGGAGCGTTAGATTTATTTGTTGGTGCAGCAGTAGATCCGCAATGTAAAAGTTGGTCGGGTTTGCAAAGTCGATTTGAACGCAAAATCGAAGCTGGAGCGCAGTTTTTTCAAAGTCAGTTAATTACCGATTTTGAGCGGTTAGAAAAGTTCATGGATACTATTGCCTCTGGTTATAAAAAACCAATTTTGGCAGGAATTTTTCTGTTGAAATCGGCAAAAAATGCTCAGTTTATTAATAGATGTGTTCCGGGTGTAAATATTCCCCAACATATTATTGATAGATTGGCAAAAGCCAAAGATCCTATTGAAGAAGGGATGAAAATTGCCGCCGAGCAAGTGCAGATAGCGCGGCAATTATGTCAGGGTGTCCACATGATGGCGGTGAAGAGAGAAGATGCGATCGCGCCAATTTTAGATTTGGCTAGGATTGCTCCAGTTAATCAGTTGGTATCTAAGTAAAGCAGATAACTAATCTTTTATTAAAGCAGATGGGAACAGCCATCTGCTTTTTTATGGTGAAACAGATGTATCTACACTATATACCCCGAAACAGCTACAGGATAAACAATATAGCAATTTGTGGTAAAACAATTAGAGCCTTCAAAAGTAATAATAAAAAACACAATGACAATACTGCCGCAATATAACTGTTCACATCTAAAGCAGGAACTAGATAGATTTTTGCGTCAACCATTGCAAAAAACTTTCTGGGGAATTATTTGTTTAATAGTTCTGTTTGGTGTAGGTTTGTTGTCTGTAAATGCAGTACAGCCATTACGCAAGCCTGACCTGTGGCAAGTTTATCAACAGTCGCTTAAGTCAGCCAAATATGTTGACTTGACTCATGTGATCGCTCCAGCAATTCCTGTATGGTCAGGTTTTGGTGCATCAAAATTTGCGCCTGCCATCAATCCAAAAACGGGTGAGCCATACACTTACCAAAAGGATGGATTTGAAGCAACTCATTACAATTTATCCACCGATCAGCTAGGAACCCAACTAGATCCACCTGCTCACTGGAACCCTGACTATCCAGCTATTGATGAATTGCCAGCGACATTTGCTGTTCGTCCTTTAGTAATAATTCCGATCCAGGATAAAGTTGTCAAAGACCCCAATTACCACCTGAGTGTCAAAGATATTCAAGATTGGGAACGCAAATATGGCAGGATTCCTCAAGGCTCAGTTGTGTTTGTTCGCTCTGACTGGTCTAAAGAATGGCCAAACCCCGAACTAGCTACAAGAACTAAGTTTCCTGGTGTGAAGCTAGAAGCTTTGCAATTTCTACACCTTGAGCGCCACATTCTTTTTCACGGACACGAACCCCTGGATACAGATAGCACCCCAACACTAGAAGGAGAAGCTTGGCTGTTAGAAAATGGATATACCCAAGCAGAGGGTGTTGCAAATCTAGATCGTGTGCCAGAAACAGGTGCGTTGATCTCTATTGGGTATCCCAAATTCAAAGGTGGTTTAGGAGGTTATGCACGTTACATTGCTATCTGTCCACCAGATTGGAAATATGGCGTTTCAGTAGGTCAAATGCCAGAGTCTCCTCTACAAAAAGTAGGTAAACCCTTGCACTGGGATACAAAATTGGGTGTAAGGGTGCGCTGAGATGAAACAATTGATTTATTGATTCCTTATATCTAATTAGGGGGCTTTGGGTTTAATGAACTTAAGGGTCATGCGATCGCTCTCTCCAATGGTAAGGAAGCGTTGCCTGTCCTTTTGACCTTGGCTTAAGGTTGGAGGTAGTGTCCAAACTCCGCCCGGATAGTCTTTGGTATCCTTTGGGTTGGCGTTAATTTCTGATTTGCCTACCAATTTGAAGCCAGCCTTCTCCACAGCAGCAATTACCCCATCTTCAGACATATAGCCAGTTTTAATACTCTCTTGTAAAGAAGTCCCCTTCAGGGCGCGGTGTTCTTCCACTCCCAGAATACCTCCTGGCTTGAGTGCTTTATAAGCCGCCGCATAAACTTGCTCGGCATAGCCAGCTTTAACCCAGTTGTGAATATTGCGGAAGGTAACAACTAGGTCTACAGAATTGTCTGGTGCTAGGGTCAATTCATTTGGGGAATTAATTTGGGCTACTTTGACCTTACCAAAAACCTCTGGATTAGCTGCTAGTTTTTCTTGGAAAGCCAAAGCCGATTTACTCGCGTCAGCGAAGTTAGTAACTATGAGTTGTCCCTTGGGCGCTAAAAATGGGGCTAATATCTCGGTATACCAGCCACCTCCCGGCCACAATTCAACTACGGTCATATTTGGGCGCAGACCGAAGAATTCCAAAGTCTGGATTGGGTGGCGGTACTTGTCTCGGAGGCGATTCTGCTCTGAACGATGACTGCTGGTGAGTATGGTTTGAAGCGTATTTGTACTGTTGAATGTCGCTTTTTCGCTCTCGTTGGCTAGAACATTAAGGGGCATTACAGATACCGATAGGAGGAAAACTAGAGTCAGGGCTTTCAGTAAGCCTTGGCGGGGCCTGAGATTTTGTGTAAATTTCATAGCTGTTATTTTGACTTTCCGCTTCAGCATAGAGCAAATAGCGTTCTTATAAATGGGTGCGATGGCGTACCCGTCCGCTATAGGCATTGCTCTCTGCTCTCCCGTTTTCCTCTCTACAAAACCCTAAACGCAAACGCACTCTTTCAAACTTGTTCTTTATTAGTCTTTATTAGTAAATAAAATGCGTTTGTCCTGGTGTCTAATGTAATTAGCAAGTGCGATCGCCTCTTTTATATTTAGCAGAAGCGATGTTTACGACGGGCTACGCCTACGCACTTAAAACCTGGGTTACATTTTACCGTGTTGCAGCACTTGTTGTAGATGTTGGCGAATCTCTTGTGCGTGTTCAATATCAGATTGCCGCAATTTTTGGAACAACTCTACACATGGCTGAGAACCTACTTGTTCTGCATCTTTAATGTAGGTATCATAAGCTTTAACGGCTTCAGCCTTGTTGTGCAAAACGGTGACAAAATCATACTCCAAGTCGCTAATCGCTTGTTGAGATTGTCCGTTACCTGTATTTGTAGTCATTGCTTAACCCTCTTTGAGAATTTCTAATTAACTTATACTCACCCTAAAAGAGGGATTCATCTTCCAAAAAGAGTATATTTCAATACGTCGGAAGTTCCTTGTAAAAGTAAGTTATGGCATTTTAGATTTTAGATGCATCTAAATTTCCTGATACAGCCCCAAGCAAAGGAGTGGAGAGTAAAAAAATGCTTTTTCCCCACTCCCCACTCCCCATTTGTCATAACAATTTATCCAAGCGGTTGATTCTCATCACATTGACGTGAATACTGGAATTCCAATTCATTTTGCCGTTCCCTACCTCCTCTATAAACAACCGGACAAAGCTTAGTGTTAGCACTCATACAATCCATGTGTGGCGTCTTAGCGCAGACTACGAGTAGTCCACCCAGAACAAACAACAAACCACAAATTGCAAGCGTATTAACCCAAGAAATTTCCAGCGCTCCGTGAACTACTATTTCTCGCAGTAGAGATACAATTGTTACCTCAACTGCCACTCCCACAGAAATACTATGTTCTTGCAAATACACCATTAATAGTCGGAATAACTCGACTAAAATCAACACAAATAGTATTTTTGCAGTCACATGTTTATAGTCTAGTGGCTGCGTGATGGCGATCGCTATCCCCCACAATTGGATCAGCATGACGGCGAACAATCCCAAACACAAGACAATCACAATTAAGTCTTGAAAGGCTTCCATGTTGCGAACAATTGAGTGCCGATCAAGCCAGCGATCGCTAAATAAAAATCGACTTTTCTGGCGCTTTTGCATGTACATTTTCCAATCGGGACAACTTCAGACAACACCAGCGAGTCAACCCAATAGTTTTATGTTATGCAATATTAAGTTTTTGCGCCTCAGCGAGGTTTGTAATTTAAATTTTGTGCTTGTTGCAACAATTGCTCGGCATTTTTTGCCCACTGAGGATTTTTCTGAGCATTATATAAATCTCTAGCAAATTGCAATACTTGTACTGCATCTCCATATTGCTGTAACTGCATAAAAGCTAACCCTGCACCATAATAAGCATTGGGATAGTTAGAGTTAGCTTCGGCTGATTTTCTAAAAGCCTCTAATGCCTCTTGTGATTTGCGTTGCCCAAACCAAATTGAGCCGAGATTGTAGTAAGCTTCAGGATACTTCGGATTAATTTTTACTGCCTGATTAAAAGCATCTTTGGCTTGATCAAGTTTGCCTTGTTGGAGATAACACATCCCTATATGATAAGGAGGCTCTGGTGCATTTTTGCTATATTCTATAGCTTTTTTAAAAGATGCGATCGCTTTCTCACAATTTCCTTGCTGTTCTCTTACCAACCCCAGGTTATAGTGGGCAAATCCCAGTTTGGGATCGAGTTCTAGGGAGCGTTGCAAGTAATCGTTAGCTAACTGTAAATTATTCCCTTCTAACAACGCACCACCTAAATTCGCAAAAGCCGGAGCAAACTTAGGATCGGCTTGGGTCGCTCGATAAAATGCATCCGCAGAGGGTTGTAATTGTCCCGTTTGTCGCAATGCCAGCCCTAGATTATAGTGTGCTGGTGCTAATGTCGGATCTAATTTAGCTGCTTGTTTGAAGGCTGCGATCGCATCTTGTACCTTTCCCACTTGAATTGCTTGTAAACCTTGATTTAACCAGTCTATAGCAGTTTTACCATTAGCTTGTGCCAGCTTTAAGGAGATAGGAGCAGATAGAGAAACAGAGGCAAAGGAAATGCTAACAAGCAGCATCAAACTTACTAACCCGGCTATGCGATATTTAAAGAATGATTTTCCCATTGATTTTCTGACTTGCAACATTTTCGGTTAAATTTACTTTATAAAAACTTTTTTACAAAAATTTTTATTTTGCCATAAAAGCCTAGTTTTGTTAAGTTCTATTAAGCCAAATCTTACGACAGACTACAATTTTTTTAAATTTAGATTAAAAGGAGCATAATAACAAATTAAAGAAGGGGTAATTTTGACTCCAGAGAAGCATTTTTTCTCAGATAGAATTCAGGAGTCAGGAGCCAGAATTCAGAATGAATTCTGTACGACTGGCAAAGAAATAAATCAGTTTAAGACGCTTGCGGACTAGCTACTGTCTTGATTCTGAATCCTGAATTCTGACTTCTGGATTCTTCTTTAACCCTTGATATATACAGAATCATGCGGTTAGGAAAGACTTACCGCAAGGGAGGTTTTATGAACGAAAAAGTAAAATCGGGTTCGCGGAATGTTGCAATTGTCGGGCCTTATTTGAGTGGAAAAACCACTTTACTAGAAAGCTTGTTATTTGTCACAGGGGCAATTTCTCGCAAAGGAAGTATTAAGGATAGCAATACAGTAGGAGATAGTGCTGCCGAATCGCGTGATCGCCACATGAGTGTAGAAGTCAGCGCCGCTAGCACTGAGTATAACGGCATTCGCTTTACTTTTATCGACTGTCCGGGAAGTGTAGAATTTGCCCAAGAAACGTACAATGCTTTGATGGGAGTTGATGCGGCAATTGTGGTTTGCGAACCCATCCGCGAACGAGTTCTCACCCTCGCCCCTCTATTTAAATTCCTCGACGATTGGGAAATTCCCCACCTCGTCTTCGTCAACAAAATGGATCGGGCAAATATTCACGTTTTGGAAACGTTGCACGCCCTGAAAGCAGTATCTAGCCGTCCTTTGGTAGCGCATCAATATCCCATCATGAACGGGGAACAACTCACCGGCTTTATCGATATGGTGAGCGAACAGGCATATCAATATCATCCAGGCGCACCTGCCGATCCCATTCCCTTCCCCGAAAGTTTAAAAGAAGAAGAACATATAGCGCGGGCAGAAATGCTCGAAGCCTTAGCAAATTTTGACGACCATTTACTCGAAGAACTTTTAGAAGACATCGAACCTCCTCAAGAAGAAATCCTCAAAGATTTAAAAATGGAATTAGGGGCAGATTTGGTAGTGCCCGTTTTCTTTGGTGTAGCAGAACAAGATTATGGTGTTAGACCTCTATTAGAAGCCTTGTTGCGGGAAGCCCCTGAACCAGAAACCACAGCAGAACGTCGTTTAAAAAACATAAAAGGTGATACACCTCTAGCGCAGGTATTAAAAACTTACTACACTCCCCAAGGTGGCAAACTGTCTTTGGTACGTGTTTGGCGGGGCAAATTAACTGATGGTATTGTCCTCAATGGCATTCGCACTGGTGGAATTTACCGCCTCATGGGACAACAACAGCAATCAGTTAACCAAGTTAATGCTGGTGAAATTGTCGCATTGAGCCGTTTAGAAGGAATCAAGACAGGCGATACAATTTCCACAGAACAGCAGTCGGCAATAAAATTACCCAAAGCTGTAGAGTTGGAACCAGTGTATGCCCTCGCTATTACACCTGAAAAACGCAACGATGAAGTAAAACTTAGCAGTGCCATCACCAAGTTATTAGAAGAAGACTGTTCACTTGCTTGGGAACAACATGGCGATACTCACGAAGTTATCTTGTGGGGACAAGGCGAGATTCATTTACAAGTAGCCCTAGATAGACTGCGCCGCAAATATAACTTGCCAATGACAACCCATTTACCGCAAGTGCCTTACAAAGAAACCATCCGCAAAACAGTAGCTTCAATTCATGGGCGCTACAAACACCAAAGTGGTGGTCACGGACAGTTTGGTGATGTTTTTCTTGACATCAAACCCCTACCACGCGGTACAGGTTTTAATTTTAATGAAACCATTGTCGGCGGTGTGGTTCCTAAACAGTACATTCCTGGCGTGGAAATGGGCGTGCGGGAATTTCTCACACATGGGCCTTTGGGCTTCCCAATGGTGGATTTAGCGGTAACTTTGACTAATGGTTCCTATCACAACGTTGATAGTTCCGAACAAGCCTTTAAACAAGCTGCCCGATTGGCAATGCAAACGGGAATACCCCAAGCGGAACCTACTTTATTAGAACCAATTCTGCGGGTGGAAGTGACTACACCTAGCGAATTTACTTCCAAAGTGCTGCAACTATTGAGTGGTAGACGGGGGCAAATTTTAGGCTATGAAGGCAGAAACGATTGGCAAGGCTGGGATAATATCTCTGCATACTTGCCACAAGCAGAGATGCAAAACTTTATTGTAGAGCTGCGATCGCTCACCTTGGGCGTAGGTTCCTTCCACTGGGAATATGACCATCTCCAGGAAGTACCAGAAAAACTCGCCGAACGTGTCATTAACAGCAATGGCAATGGTAGTAACGGCAACGGCAAGTAATTTTGTATTTTGGATTAATTGTAGAGTCGCGTAGGCAATGCCTGTCGTAGGCATCGTTCCAAGGCTAAGATTCCCGACTTCTGAGAGAAGTCGGGAATGTTTATTTAATCTGTAAAAAGATTAATAAACCGCTAACTTGCGTGAAATGGTATTAGTTTCATAAAGGCATTTGGGAATTATGTGATTAAGTACATTCCTCTTAACTCACAGAAAAAATTATGGGCTTTATAGTCTCTCTTGTAACTAGCCTAATTGCAATTCTCGTTTACCTCAATACAGATAAGATATCTGGTGAAAAGTCACGTTTAGCAATACGCACAATTATGATATTGATTGGCAGTATTGCAGTACTGAATTCTATTTCTAGGCTTTTGGTGATTGTCCCACCAGGCAATGTCGGTGTCGTCAACTTGTTTGGCGAAGTTTCTGAAACTACTCTCAATCCTGGTGTTCACTTGCTTAATCCCTTTAACAAAGTGCTGAATTTTTCCACTCGCATTAAGGATGTAAAGGAAAATGTAGATGTAACATCCCAAGAAGGTTTGAGCCTAAATCTTGATGTCAGTCTTCAATACAAGCTCGATCCGCAAAAGGCAGCTACAGTATATAAAACAATTGGAGATGATGAAACACAACTGGTGATTTCCAGATTCCGCTCTACTGTCCGCGCCATTACGGCAAACTACCCAGCCAGTGCTATATACTCTACCAAACGCCAAGAAATCGCCCAAAAAATTGACCAACAACTTACTCAGGAGATACCAGCTTTGGGTTTCATCGTTGAAGAAGCTCTTTTGCGAAATGTCAAAATGCCTGATACTCTACAAGCTGCAATTCAAAACAGACTCAAGACAGAGCAAGAAAACCAGCAGATGAAATTTGTTCTAGAAAAAGAGCGTCAAGAGGCAGAACGAAAGCGTATTGAAGCGCGAGGTATAGCTGATTCCCAAAAAATTATCTCTGCTGAACTTACCAACCAAGTGCTACAATTGCGAGCGATTGAAGCCACCGAAAAGCTAGCTCAATCTAATAATTCTAAGCTTGTAATTATTGGTTCTGAAAAAGGCAGTATGCCTGTTATGATCCAGCCAGAAACAGGAACTTCAAAGCCCTAAAAGTTTTTTATTAGGCTAATGGCTTGAGATAATTTCAATTGCATGAAATATACAATATACATTGTTACTTATATGATGAAATCCAAACAATTTTAGACGTATTACGAGGGTCAATAACAGACCTGCCTTGAAAATAAAACGGTTGGTAGCGGTTAGGAGAATGGTGCAATGTTGAGTACTACTTTTACCACCCTTCAGATGTACGGAATTGGCTCAAAACTCAAATAGGATTCTTATAGATAAAATCTTGTCACTGATAAATGAGGAATTTTTGGGCGCTGAAACTTTTAAAATTGGGAGAAACTAAAACGGCGTTAGTGGTGTGAATGCTTTACTTTAGTTGCTTGTGAGGGAATATCTTCATAACTAAATTACCCATATAAACTACTATCAGATGGGTAATAAGACTTGCGTAAATCAGGACAAGCACATCTAAACTCTAAGCAATTTACTAAGGAAAGATTTGAAACTTTCTTATCAAACTAAGCAATTGTAATTCTTGCTTCATCTGCGCTAAATTTCTTACCCAATGGTCGAGTTGTCCCATTTCCACCTTGCTGTCGGCTGAATGATACAGTATGAGCGTTGCTAGAAACTGATGACTATGAGCGGCGAGATTGTCGAAAAACTAAAGGAAGCTAGTACTGGCTTGTTAATGATGAGCGAGTCGGATTACCCTTTCGAGGTTGTTCAGTGGAAAGATGCTGCACCCGCAACACAGGAGAAAATATTACAGCTAACAGGTTCTCAAGACCTACCAGTAGAAGTAGTAGACTTGGACTATCTCTTTCGTAATTGTGCATTTGAGCAAGAGTGGCACAATGAATTACAGAAAAAAGATGTGAAAAAATTTCAAACACTTATCCAAACGCTTAAAGATAATCTTAGTGACATCAGCGTTTATCGTGTTGGACAAATAAATATTGACGCTTATATCATAGGCCAAACTAAAAATGGTGACTTAGCTGGAGTAGTAACAAAACTGGTTGAAACCTAGTAAGTAGGTTGGAAATTTATCTAAATAAAAGCCTAGCTATCTGTGTAGCTAGGCTTTCTCATTTTTGAAATCATCCAAACTTATAAATTGTCAACTTGCGCTTCTATTACAGACTGAATAGATGTTGAGACTTCTGAGAGAAAATTGTATCCAGTTAGAGATTCTAATGAGTCAACGCTAACCCGATAGTTTCTCCAATTCGCTGTTCGCACCCCTTGCATGTTGGGAATACTGACAGCAATAACTCTCGTGTTGGTTGTCACGCCAGCAAGACCTAAACCTGGAGTATTCAGTACAGCAATAATTTTCCAAGTTATACTAGGGACTTGAACTCGTCCATTAGCTATTGTATAGAACCTTCCGTTAGACCCGGTACCGCCCATCCCATATCCACCAGATATGATGTAAAGTTCTTTACCCTGTCCTACTAAAGTTCTGGAATATTCCTCTAGGCTTGCCCAAATTCCCTGATTGTTATCTGGGGCTTGAGCAATCATGTTGCTCATCAAAAAGGTGGCAGAATTATTGGTAACACTATTAGTTCTGTCACCACTAGGTGTCATGTGACCACGATCAAACCCACTTCCACTAAAATCGGTAGATTGAACTTGATAGCATCCAAAAGGAAGTGTTGTATCAGGTCGAAAATTATCTTGCCTTGGTGTGTTACCTAACCAACTACTATTTAACTGCCAAGACACCCAGTTTGCTCTACCTATTGAGCAGTTGTAACCAATTACATACTGTGGCTTTACCAGCAAGTAGTTATTTAGGCTGAAAGTTCCAGCATTGCTGGGGTTGCCAAGGGTTAGGTGAACACTTACTGATGATTGGGCCGGTACGATCTTTGCCAACCCAATTATCAATAAAACTACCATCACAAATGGTAGCAGAAACTTGAAAATCTTAATTTTTTTCACGTTTTTGTACTTTTGATTGCAAAAACAGTGTCCGAGTTTCTCACTTCAATATCAAGCATTCAGTGATACAAAACTAAAGATTTTTGTAATGGTAAAGATGTAGTGACACCATAGCCAGAAATCTTTGTTCGGCAAGAGTTAACAATCAATAAATCACTACTTTGCCATTACCTTGGTAACGAGCGATACCTACGGCAGGCTACGCCTACGCTTAAAATTTTGCACCCCTATACCAAGATTTATACATCTAATCAGCAATACCAATCTTTTTTCTTAGAGGAAATTTAATTATGTGAGAAATGGGGCAATTCGCACAGCAGGACATAGAAACTTAAACCCCAGTAGCTAATAAACCTTTTGCAAAAGTCAAAAAAATCAGGAATGTCATTTTGAGCGGAACTCAGGGAAGAGAAAATTTTCTCCAAATGTTTCGCTCCGCTCAAGATGACAATTTAAGCATTCATACAAGATAAGGTAAGTATACCTATAGGGCTAATGTTTGATTTCTGAAAAAGCTCGGTACAGATCGAAAAGCCTAATTTCCCACTCCCCGCCCACATAGATAATTTCAAAAATCAAATACGATTCCTATATTGCCTTAATCTTTAATTTTCTGTTTGCAGTGGCGGCTATTTTATTTAATTACCTTAAAATTCTTAATTGTAAGATATTTTTCTTCATCAGCTATCTGATTGTTATAATCGATATCAATTTGGGTTGGATAGCCGAATCTAGCATCATACCGCACATTCAGGCTGAAGGCTTTACGTTTGATAGCATCTTGAATCACATCAAACAGCTTAGGAATTGTGTTGTAACTTTGAAAGTATTCTTTAACATCTTTACCTGTAGCTAAAGAAGTGATAGAACTTGTTACACCATTACGTACTTTAATTACTACTGGCCCCCTAGCATCCTCTATACAAAAGCAACTATTGCTAAGTTCATAACTATAGTTGGAAATATTTTGCTTATTCCAGAAATTGCGATTAAAATCTAATCGCTTTTGTAATCGCCTTAAATTTAAGTTATTACTCGCTGGCGATTGTGCTATCTCTATGGAAGATTTGGACATTACTGGTAGGTTCAGTCCGAAAGATAGCAATAATCCGGCACTGATAATGATAGGTAAACGCATATCAATCCCTTAAATTTCAAAAGTATTATACATGTATTATATATAATACTTTTGAAAATTTAAGTACACTTTATATTTTTATTAAAATTTATCAGTGGGTATACAAGTGCAAATAGCAAATTTATCGCTGTAAGGGACTGGTTGGTGGGTGTAGCCTATAGCTAAATCAGATCCGATATATCGTATTGCATACATGCGAGAATATTTTCTCTATGCCGTAGAATTTTTACTGTAAAAAACAAATATTTATTTCAAGTATGAATGAATCACAAACTTGGTATATTGTCAAGCGATCTGTTGGTAATTGCGAAATTGTCCCCAGCGACAAAGTTGGCGACGATAATATAGAGATTATAGAACAGTGGGGGCCTTTTAGTTCGCAAGAAGAAGCGATCGCTCGGCGTATCGGACTTATTAGAGCTGGAAAGTGCCAACCAGTTTAATGTTAGGAGTAGAGAAGCGATTAATCGGGTCTCTACAGGAGTTAGGAGTAGAGACCCGATTAACTGCGTCTGTACAGGAGTTAAGAGTTTACAAAGATGGTTTTTATTCCTAACTCCTCACTATTGACTTCTAACTTTATTCTTAACTCTTCATTTTTCTGCTGTGGCTGCGCCCTGAGCAGCAATTTTTTTGCCTATTACGTCTACTGCTTTAGCGAATTGGGGATCTGCTAAAGTAGCAAGTTTGTCACGTTCATGAAGCCACAATTCTTGCATCTGGGCTTTACTCAAGTCTACCTTCACATCTGGACTAATACCTTTATGATTAATATCAGTACCGTTGGGGGTGTAGTAATGAGCAATTGTTACCGCCAATCCTGAGCCATCTTCCAAGGGACGCACCGATTGCACCAGTCCCTTACCAAAGGTTTGAGTACCAACTAAAGTAGCACGCTTGTTGTCCTGCAAAGCCCCTGAGAGGATTTCACTTGCACTGGCTGAACCTTTATCTACCAGTACCACCAAAGGTTTATTTGTCAAGGCGCGTCCGTTTGCCTCTTCTTTTTCAGCCTCTCCTTGGCGTTCAACTGTGGAGACAATCTTACCTTTGTCTATCCACATCCTGGCAATCTCTACACTGGAGAAAAGTAAGCCACCGGGATTACCACGCAGATCCAAAATATATCCAGCTACCTTTTTGCTTTCTAAATCTTTGATAGCGGTTTGCATTTCTTTACCAGCATTGGCGCTGAACTGGTTCAGGCGAATGTAGCCAAGATTACCTGCTGGTGTTTTCTTTTGGGAATATTTAACTGGATGAATTTCAATTCGCGCCCGTTTGATGTCAAACTGTTTTGTCTGACCATCACGCTCAATTGTTAAGCTGACTTGCGTTCCTGCTTCACCTCGAATTAGGGATACTGCCTGATTAGTATCCATCCCCTTGGTATTTTTGCCGTTGATTTTGAGGATGACATCTTTTGCCAAAATACCAGCTTTATAAGCTGGTGTATCTTCGATTGGCGCAATTACAACCAATTGCTTGGTTTTTTCATCCTGGCTGATCGTGATCCCAATCCCTGTCAATTCTCCAGAGGTATCCACTTGCATATTCTTGAATTCTGCTGGGTCCATAAACCGGGTGTAGGGGTCATCTAGCTTTTTAAGCATTTCCCGAATGGACTTATATGCTTCCTGCGGATTACTGTAGGACTTGCTTAAGTATTCTTTACGAACAGCCTGCCAGTCTACTTGATTAAAAGTACCATCTACGTAATTGCGGTATATATTTTGCCAAACTTCATCTACTAATTGTTTAGGACTTGCTTTAAATAAAGCCTGACCTCGGGAGTGAATGCCAAGGCTAGTAACAGCGATCGTGGAGAGTGTCACTGCCGTAGCACCCAAAACAAGCCTATTTTTTGTAATCACCATAATGACAGCTGCGTCAGAGGGAAAATATATAGTCAGTATGCTCAATCTAACACAGGCTACCACTGTACAGACCGAGTATGTATCCCTAATTTAAACAAAATACTTGACAATCCGGCTAGCTTGATGGTTTATACAAAATTTTTGGGAGTGGGGAGTGGGGAATCGGGATGGCCACAGGAGGCAGGAAGCAGGAAGCAGAAGTTTTTGAATTTTGAATTTTGAATTTTGAATTGATTTCTCTCTCCACTCCCCCAACCCTTTACGGTTCTACCCAGCGTCCATCTCCCTTAATCAGATTAATTAATTCCTCTACACCTTTATCTTCTGGGACTTTTTTAATTTCCTCTCTGCCACGATATAAAGAAATGTAACCAGGTGTTTTGCCAACATAACCATAGTCGGCATCCGCCATTTCTCCGGGGCCATTGACAATACAACCCATAACCGCTATGTCAAGACCAGTTAAGTGTTTAGTGGCTTCCCGAACTTTGTGCAACACTTCCTCTAAGTTAAACAAGGTGCGTCCACAAGAAGGACAAGCGACGTATTCCACCATCGTTTTTCGCAATCCCAAAGCTTGGAGAATGCTATAACAGACGGGAATTTCTTTTTCTGGTGCTTCTGTAAGTGAGACGCGAATTGTATCGCCAATGCCATCAGCAAGTAAGGTAGCAATACCAGCTGTAGATTTAATTCGCCCGTATTCTCCATCACCAGCTTCTGTAACGCCTAAATGTAGCGGATAATCCATACCTAGTTCATCCATGCGCTTGGCTATCAGGCGATAGGCGGCTAGCATTACCGGTACTCGTGAGGCTTTCATGGAAATTACCAGGTTGCGGAAATCCAAAGATTCACAAATGCGGATGAATTCTATGGCAGATTCCACCATGCCTTCTGGGGTGTCACCGTAGGTAAATAGCATCCTCTCAGCAAGGGAACCGTGATTTACCCCAATTCGCATCGATTTACCTTGATCGCGCAAAGAAACTACCAGAGGTTCTAAGGTTTCGCGGATTTTTTCGCCAATTTCGTCAAATTCGGCTTTAGTATACTCAGTTCGATTGAGGTTTGGTTTTTCAAACACATACAACCCCGGATTAATCCGCACTTTTTCTATGTGCTTGGCAACTTCTACGGCGATTTTTAGTCCGTTGTGATGGACATCAGCCACAATGGGCACATCTTGGTAAGTTTTAATTAATTTTTGTTTGATTTCTGCTAATGCTTTAGCATGAGCCATACTTGGCACTGTGACACGGACAATTTCGCAGCCTATTTCGTGCAGACGACGAATACCAGCCACAGAACCATCAATATCAAGGGTGTCTTCGTTAATCATTGACTGTACTACAACAGGGTAGCCACCACCAATAGTGACATTTCCCACCTTTACAGGGCGGGTTTTACGCCGCTTGATAGTTGTATCAAAGGTAGGTTGGCTGGATGTAGTATTTGAAGTATCTACTATGGGCAGAGTTTGCATAACCTGATTAGGTAAATTTGCTGTCGTAAAAATATCAGATTTGATAAATCTCTGTTTCCCAGATTGCCACAGGTGGTGGCTCTTTTGGTGATTAAATAGAAAAAAATGGAGAATGAGACAGGCAAAGAAATAAAAAGTAATTGAGAAGTTTTGCTCACTTGTAAAGATATATTGCTAAAAATCTTTTTAACTGAGTAGCTTGAGTAGCGATCGCGCAGGGTTCAGCAGGAAAGCTTAAGGAAGCGATGCGTTGAGTAACTAACTTTCACTCCTGTTAATACCTCAATCTTAATTTCTGCTTTTTGGTATGATTCATTTGCTAATAGCCTCAAACAACACTTTTGAAGTAATGGATTTAACCTACTTCTTGGTTTCAAACCTAGTCTTTGTAGCTGTTTGGCTTTAAGAGTCAGTTTCCCTATTAGGCTTTTTATTTTCCTAGTTTTACCTAGTGGTCTGTCCTATAAGTTCTGATTGATTAGTTTGTTACCAAAACCTTGTAGAGACGCGAAATTAATGGGACAGACCACTGGGGAGGCAGGGAAAAAAATTGGATATAGCCCAAAGGGAGACACTAAGGGTGATAGCGCAGCATAAAGCCAACTCTTAGAGACGCACTCGCATTCGCTTAGAGCGAGTCCACGAGCGTCTGGGGGTTTCCTTCATGAGCGACTAACTTTCTCGTTGAGTAAGGACTGAAGTCCTTATTTTTAAGCACTAAAATGCTTACTACAAACTATTTTGTATAAATATTAGTGAATCTCAGCAACAACTCTTCACCATCATTAATGAATCCCAACAAATGCTGACCATCTTCCACCTCCTCATTCTTCTGTTTTCTTGACGATTGCAGCATTTACTAGGTATTTTTTCCTACTTTTGGGGTAGTTTTTAGTGAAACAAGTACCCTAAAATTACAAAAAATCCTGAAATCTATATAAATTAATGGTTTCATCTATCCACATCAGGCTACAACACCTTAGAATGATTCATTGAAAAGTCGAGCCGATGGGATGTACAGCCGTTTTGAGTAAAGCTACTCCCAAAGGATGATTTTTGTATTTTCGCAAACAAAGATTTCAGTACAGATGCATCAGGGTGCATCCGTAAAGAATCTCAAGTAAACCTTCAGGAGTTTGACATGAACAAAGGTGAATTAGTTGATGCCGTAGCTGAAAAAGCTAGTGTTACCAAGAAACAAGCGGATGCAGTCTTAACTGCCGCTTTGGAAACGATTATTGAAGCGGTTTCCTCTGGTGATAAGGTAACATTGGTAGGATTTGGCTCATTTGAATCACGGGAACGTAAAGCCCGCGAAGGTCGCAACCCGAAAACAAATGAAAAAATGGAAATTCCAGCAACGAGGGTTCCTGCCTTCTCGGCAGGAAAACTGTTTAGAGAAAAGGTAGCACCCCCAAAAGCATAGGTTCTGTCTTCGGGAACCCTTTTTTAATGCGGCAACCTGCACACGGGGGAAATTTAGCCTGGGCAGCAGCACTGGCTGGCTGTTCCCCTGATGCTATTCTGGATTTTTCTGCTAGCATCAGCCCGTTGGGGCCTCCAAATAGCGCGATCGCTGCTATTCTGTCCCAAATTGGTAATCTTAAGCACTATCCAGACCCAAACTATAGTGAACTGAGACTAGCTCTCAGTCACTTCCATCAATTGCCGCCTGAGTGGATTCTGCCGGGTAACGGCTCCGCAGAATTACTCACTCTCATAGGTAGGGAATTAGCCCAATTAGCCGCGACAATTTTAATCACTCCAGCCTTTGGCGACTACAACCGAACCCTGAAGTCGTACAACGCTAAAGTGCTGGAGTGTCCTTTGTCATTAGTGAGCCAGTGCGGTCTTGGGGGTTTCCCCCATGAGCAACTGCGAACCCGAAGGGTCACTGGTCATTGGTCATTGGTCATTAGTCATTTGTCATTGACAAAGGACAAAGGACTATTGCTGAATAATCCCCACAACCCAACCGGAAAACTATTTTCGCGGGAGTCTATTTTGCCCTACCTGGAGCAATTTGCTTTGGTTGTGGTGGATGAAGCATTTATGGATTTTGTGTCACCCAATGAGGAACAAAGCCTGATTCCGGTGGTGCAGGAATATAAAAACTTAGTAGTATTGCGATCGCTGACTAAATTTTACAGTCTCCCAGGACTGCGATTAGGATATGCGATCGCACACCCCGACTGCCTAGCTAAATGGCAGTTATGGCGTGACCCTTGGCCCGTAAACACGCTAGCGGCGGCGGCGGCAATTGCGGCACTCCAGGATACTGAGTTTCAGCAGCAAACCTGGGCATGGCTACCACCTGCACGAAACCAACTCTTTCAGGGTTTGGCTGAAATACCAGGATTGCAACCCCAAGTAAGCGCTGCTAACTTTTTACTAGTTGAGTCCCAAAAGTCTACTTTGCAGTTACAGCAACAATTGCTCAAGCATCACCAGATTTTAATCCGCGATTGCCTTAGTTTTAAAGAACTAGGCGATCGCTTTTTCCGGGTTGCCATACGTGAAGAGTCTGATAACCAACGCTTACTAACAGCGTTGAGTGGGGAGGCAGGGGAGCAGAGGGGACAAGGTGACAAGGTGACAAAAGTTTAGAACTTCCAACAAGTCTTTCCCCTTGTCCCCAATTCTCAAGAGTCCCCAAGTCCTCTTTACCATGCCCAATGACAAATGACAAATGACAAATGACTATTGACTACGATGTTGTAATTATTGGCGGCAGTCTTGCTGGATACTATGCTGCTCATGCTGCAACCCAACTACGTGCTACAGTTGCCCTGGTGGAACCTAAAGTAGACTACGGGTTTACTTATCATCATGCTCTTACCGAAATCGGTAAACTGGCGCAGAAGTTGAATGATGCCGCTAGTTTTGGTATTCATGCCACACATACTGATACCTCAGAAGAATGCCATATATCTATGGCATGGCAAGAAGCTATGCTGTATGCTCAATGCGTCGCCTCAAATCTCAAGGAACAGCATTCTCCAGCCATCCTAGCCGCGTCTGGGGTAGATATCATTGTTGGCAGTGGTCAATTTCAATCTTCACCTCAACTGGCTTTTGCCGTTAACAATCGCCTATTACGCGCCCGTACCTATTTGCTAGCTAGTGGTTCGCGTCCAGAAATTCCAGATATTGAAGGATTGCAAGCCACTGGCTACCTAACCTTATCTAATATTTGGCAATACTTACAGCGAGGAATATTACCCAAAAATTTGGTAATTATCGGCGGTATTCCCCAAAGCATTGAAATTGCTCAAACTTTAGCGCGGTTTGGTTGCAGTGTAACGCTGATAGTCAAGCACCCTTATGTTCTACCTAATATTGACCCTGAGATAGCCATATTGCTTCAGGCACAGTTAGAAGTCGAAGGTGTGCGCGTCTTCACTGATAAGCCAGTGACTCAGGTTAGGCTAATTGAGGATAAAAAGTGGATTCAAGCAGGAGATAAAGCTATTGAAACTGATGAGATTTTAGTGGCGACTGCACAACAGCCAAATCTTGAATCTCTAAATTTGGCGATGGTAGGTGTGAAATGGCATCGGCGTAGCTTGGTAGTGAATGATAAACTCCAAACCACTAACCACCGTATTTACGCTTGTGGTGATGTAATTGGTGGTTACGACTTTGCCAATATTGCTAATTATGAAGCAAAAATTGCCCTGAACAATGCCCTCTTTTTCCCAAAATTACGAGTAGATTATCGCTTCATTCCTTGGGCAATGTTTTCTGCGCCGACGGTGGCGCAAGTGGGTTTAACAGAGGCGCAGGCAAAACGCATCTTTAGTCAAGATAAAGTTTTAGTTTTGCGACAATATTTTAAAACAGTGGCAGCAGCCCAGCTTCGAGATGAAACCACTGGTATGTGTAAATTAATTGTGTTAGACAATGGCGAAATTTTGGGAGCTGCGATATTGGGGGCAGAAGCTGGAGAGTTAATTAATTTGATTGCTTTGGCAATGTCCCAAAAAATTAAAGTCAAAGATTTAGCAAATTTATTTCTTGTCTATCCGAGTTTTTCAGAAATTCTGGAACAAGCTGCAAGAGAGTGGAGTAAGCAAAGGTTAAATAGCAATATTGCTTTGCAAGAGTTTTTAGAAGGTTTCTTCCATTTCCGTCGCAATTGGAATTTGTGAGTGGGGGTGGGGAGTAGGGAATAGGGAGTGGGGAGTGGGGAGTTAGAAATAGTGCTATCAAAGTGAGTCTTGTATTTATTACTAGCTTTGAACTCAGAAGTTGAGCCTTTGAACTCGGAAGTTGAGCCTTTGAACTCGGAAGTTGAGCCTT
>NZ_JAVRBS010000022.1:0-136524 GCF_034531155.1 Nostoc sp. ChiVER01
GTTCGGCTTGGTCGTAGCGTCCTTGAGAATAGTAGAGATTTGCCAGGCTGTTCAGACTAGTGGCGAGAGAGGGATGTGCTTCTCCCAGCAAGCGTTTTCTCAGTTCTAAAGCTTGCAGCAACAGGGGTTCGGCTTGGTCGTAGCGTCCTTGAGAATAGTAGAGATTTGCCAGGCTGTTCAGACTAGTGGCAATATCGGGATGTGCTTCTCCCAGCAGGCGTTTACTTAGTTCTAAAGCTTGCAGATACAGGGGTTCGGCTTGGTCATAGCGTCCTTGAGATTCGTAGAGATTTGCCAAGTTGTGCAGGATGCTGGCAATATCGGGATGTGCTTCTCCCAGCAGGCGTTTTCTCAATTCTAAAGCTTGCAGAAACAGGGGTTCGGCTTGGTCGTAGCGTCCTTGAAAATTGTAAAGTAATGCCAGGTTGTTCAGGATGCTGCCAATATCGGGATGTGCTTCTCCCAGCAGACGTTTATAAAGTTCTAAAGCTTGCAGAAACAGGGGTTCGGCTTGGTTATAGCGTCCTTGAGAATTGTAAAGTAATGCCAAGTTGTTCAGGCTGACAACGACATCCGAATGTTCTTCTCCCAAACGGGTTTGCACGGTTGATAATCCTTGCTGATACCAAGGTGCTGCAAGGGTATACAAACCCTGTCCTTCATAGAATTTGCCCAAGCCAGTGAAAACCGATATTAAATTTTCATTCTCCACAACATCAATCAGATTTTGTGCGACCTCAGTTAAATGAGGAATTGCCAGTTGCACTGACTTGATATCCTCAAGGGTAGGAGATTCAGGTATTTCCTTACCAATTTTTACTAATACTGCGGCAAAGGCTTTTTTGAAGTCATCGGCTGTGCTTAACCCTGCCAATTTCCCCTGCAAAAACTCCCTAATTAAAGGATGAATTTTATAGCAACTTTCTCCTTCTACTACACTTTGAATTAAATGGCGCTTATAAAGTTGCTTTCTCGCCTCGTCAACATCTGCCTTTGCCCAATCTAGCTGCTGACTGACAGATTCAACTATTTGCCAAGGAATGATATCCGGGGCAAATAAACTCAACAACTCACCGACACGCTGTGTCATATAATCGAGTTGTTGCCAGCTTAATTCAAATACGGCTTCCAATTGAGATTTTTGTTGGGCTGGTAATTGCCGTAAAATCTCTGTCAAAGACAAATTTGGATCTTCTGCCAAATACGCGCCGACTAATTGCAAACCTAAAGGCAGATATCCCAGCCATTTACATAAATTTGCTGCCGTTTGTGGTTCCCGTTGCACCCGCCTATCATTCTCACCTAACAAAGCTATCAACAAATCCAAAGCATCGTTTGGTGAGAGTTCATCCAAAGTTATCTGTTGAACTGTTGAACCGAGATTTCGCAACCGAGTTGTGATTAATATACAGAAGCGGTTATCTGTTGGCAGAACTTGGCGAGAATTTTCCCAGTTAGTCACATCGTCAACATTGTCCAATACTACCAAGACTAGTCCTGTTTGTGGTTGCCAATTATGCCAGCACCATTTTGCTTGTTCCTGGGAAGTCAATAAGGTTTGCGGTACTTCCAGTTTCATGTAAAATTGAGCAAACTGCACAATCTCTGTTGCTAAGTCTGGTTTTCTGGCATCTAACCAGCAAAGCCCACCAGGATAATTGACTTTGTAGCGGTGTGCGTATTGTGTCACCAGTTCAGTTTTACCGATTCCTCCCATAGCAGCCACAGCCAAAATTGCTGCGTTGTCATTTTGCAGCAACTTTTTATGCACTTCTACAAGTCTCTCATCCCGCCCGACAAAGTGAGCGACACCCCGGTAAGGAATATTATTTGGAGAAGTTGACTGTAACTGCTGGGTAGGGGAATTGTAGATACGAATATCGCCTTGATAAACTGTTCCACCCTTAACCTGAGTTTGCCAGCCCTTAGCATTATCCTGGTTGCTTTGGTTCATGATGGCTCAATTCAAGAATTGGGGGGTGCATGATGAATGTTAATATCGCCTTGATAAACTGTTCCACCCTTAACCTGAGTTTGCCATCCCCTGACATTATCTTGATTGATTTGGGTCATATTGCTATTGTCTACTATCTTACCAGCCTCAATTTCACGAGCCAGTGTTTCTACTTCTTTAGCAAACTCCGGTTCTTCGTGTAAAACTATCTGTAAGTAAGCAGCAACCCTGTCTAAATCTGGTTTAGAGCCTTTTTCAGCAGCAACGAGGGCTGTTTCTGCTTTCAAATTTCCCCGTAACTTACCCCAAATCTTTTTTCGCAGCTCATCCATTTTAACAAGGGCTGCTTCAGTGAATTTCTCAACGGTTTTCTCAAATGCTTTGGTAAAAGCGAGAGTTGCGATCGCACTAGCTGTTATTGGTTCCAAAGTATCCTACCTTATCTGGCGACATCTTAACTGATGCATACAATAACAGATGTTTAGATTCCAGATAGAGGCAAATCCAGTTTCTCTGGTTAAAGTCGAGTGTACGCTGTCAAGGAAAACTTTCAACGTTATTAACCAAAGTTTTAACGTGAGTAACAATTGCTTTAACATTCATAAGAAAATATTTAATCTATGTTAGAAATGCTTAAACCTTTCTTATACATGCTTCAACGTGAGTAACAATTGCTTCAACATTCACAAGAAAATATTTAATCTTTGTTAGAAATGCTTAAACCTTTCTTATACATGCTTCAACGCGAGTAACTATTGCTTTAACATTTGCAAGAAATGCTTAAACCTTTCTTATAAATGCTTGAACGTGAGTAACTATTGCTTCAACATCCATAAGAAAATCTAAATTTACAGTTATGAGCGCCTCTACCTTTCGCTCATCCTCCCTCGCCTTTGTGCGAGATTTTTATCCAAAATCTGCGTTTACGGACTAAATAGGATAAATGTAAATAAGGTCTGGAAGCAATTTACTAGAAATTAATTCTAAATTTCACAAAATCTCTGCCAACTTTCCCACCAGAGTATTTGCCAAATCCAATAACCTGATATTATCTGTATCAATACTATTTCCTTCACCAGCTAACAACTGTCTCACAGCAGATAGCCTGTCATCTACTTCAGAAATTCTCCAAGATTCATCTAAGTTTACTGCAAAATCAAAGAGCGATCGCTCTCCTAAATGCTCTCTTACTTTCACGGCTACACTATCATTACTTACCAAAAATTCTTTGATAGTATCTAATTGAAAATTGCCTAAAATCTCGTCATTTCCCCACGTTTCTAGCCAGTCTCCCTCCACATCTTCAACGTAAATATTGACAAAATTAACACCGTAAGTTAGCCAGTTCTGCTGCATTTGTCGCGCCGTTGCTAAAGCTTCAGCAAATGTATCTACTTGATTGTTGCAGTGAGTTTCTCTTTTATTAGCCATAAAAGCTCTAATTAGCACGTAAGTATATAGGCTAGAACACAAACCCGAAATATCAAATTCCTGAAAATTCACGAAAATTTTAGATATTTGCCACCAGAAAGGTAATCACTGTTATACAGGGCCACGTTGACTAACTGGTTGACAAAATTAGCATCCTTGGGATTGTAACTTAAGAACAGCCCCCTCTCGATTTCCCACGATCGCAGTGTATTTTGCCAAGCTTCGTACTTTTGATGATTAAGTTCTTCACTAACACTGGTAATTTGAATGCACAGTGGTTGATTGTTACGACTAACAATTAAATCTGTTGCCATTGAAAGGTCGGCTATATAACGCTGCCAAAAACTACCTTCTCGCTGAACAATATCTTGAGCTATTGATTTAATGATATCATCATCTACCTGATTAAATTCGCCTGCCATCAATTTTTGCTTCCAAATATAAAACTTGGAGTCACTTGCATTAAACCATCTGGGAAATAAATAGCCATACCAATATCTCTCAATCGGCGTCATTAGGTCGAACTTTGCTTTTTGTTCTTCTTCTGAAGGTAATGATTTGATTATCAGCCAAATTGTCGAATCCGTAATTACCTCTAGTAAAAAGGCCGTGACAAAGGGTTTTGCAGTCAAGGAACCTGGTTTGATGTCTTTTATCCAACGATTGATTTCATCTAATCTTCTCGCTAAATTATAATCTATCGAGGAGGCTTGCTCGATAAGGGACTTTAGCTGATCCTTAATTTCTGTTGCTTGCAAACGATGCCCTACTTTCAGAAGATTACGCTTTTTTTACACATTGATAACTAGATTTTAACTTGAAAATGTCTTTAATTAATTTCCTAATGTCATCAGATATTCTCTATGTCGATGCCCTGTGTACGTAAAACCTCTCGCAATCGAGCAATTTCTTGCTCTGCCTGCTGGGCGCGTTCTTCTGCCTGCTGGACACGTTCTTCTGCCTGCTGGGCGCGTAAACGTTCTTGTTCAGCTAACTCTTCTGATGATAGGATCAATTCATTTTCAGTAGTGAAGAATCTTAATTTACCTTCATAAACTCCTAAATAAAGTTCTAACTGCTGACTCCACAAACGTCCATCAGTGGTTACTTCGATTTCTTGATACTTACCATCAACTAAATGAAATCCCTGAAGTTCCATTGTTACAGGCTCAAACCAGAAATAATCTGGTGTACGGAAGGTATCTTGATAAACTTCTTTTTTTAAACCTTTATCAACTGCTGTCGTTGAACTTGACAAAATTTCTACAATCACATTAGGATATTTGCCGTCTTCTTGCCAAACTACCCAACTCTTACGGTCTTTTTTCTGGGTTCCCAAAACTACAAAAAAGTCTGGCCCACGGAAATGTTCTGATTTTTTCTGGTTAGGACTGTAATAAATCGTCAAATTGCCAGAAGCATAAAAATCCTGCTTTTCTCGCCACCATAATTTTAGTATGCGAATCAGCAAATCGATTTGGTCGCGGTGTAGATCGCTTTCCAAGGGTGGTTCGTCACTAAGTATATCACCAGGAGGAAAAATAACTTCGTCTTCTGAAATACTATCAGAGATGATTTCTAAGGTAGCAGGTTCAGACATCAGCGATCGCTCCACAATCTATTTACTGAAAATTCGGTAACTGACAAATGGCTTTGAAAACTTGCAATAACTCAATTGCATCTGGAGATTGACTCAAGTTTAATAATGGCATCAACTCATAAGTTGCCTGGTTATCATGTCTTAGATAAACAAATTGATATAGCTGTCCATTAGTTACCAAGCCCCAAACTGATGGTTGTTGCTCTAAACTCTTAAAAGCATAAGTTAGTAATTGAGGTAAACCCTCAATCACATTAACCGAACTATTTTTTGTTTCAATCACTACAACCCAAAAAGGCGGCGCAATATTACTTTGGGGATTATTTATTGCTAAAATATCCATCCGTCCGGTAATTTTTCTGTCTTCATCTTCAACTGCGATCGCAATGCTATCTTCCATTGTCAACCGAATCGGCACATCGTAAAATCCTGAGAGCCGCATTAAGGGTGCGATCGTTAAAAATTTAACCAACCCTTCAGAAATTTTCCGATCGCTTAGGTAACGATCAAAGTCGTTTCTGATTCTTAATAAATCCTGCTGTTCAAACTCAGAGAGTGGTTCTAAAGTTAAGAAGTCTGTAAATGAAGCATTAGAAAGCTTTTCTATTTTGAGAAAGCGATGAACATCGTTGAGAGATAAGCTGCTAGCTTCGACAGTGAGGGGCATAATTTCAGGCGTTCTTTGTCAAGACTATTTATATTTTGCAATATTGGCGGTAGATAGGTTGCATGTAACCTGTTTACATTTCTTGCTCGCTTGCTTTTGCTAAATGAAAATGAATGTAAACTAAATAACTCAGTAATTTCTATTTAGCTTTATGAAAATCTAAACAGTGTCTAGCACAACTGGGCTAAGAATAGTTTTTAATCACAATAGCGATCGCACTCATAACTAACCATGTCTCAACCAACTATAGAATCAATCCTCCAAGAGAATCGCCTCTTCCATCCTGTCTCGGAATTCTCGCAAAATGCCCATATCAAAAGCCTGGAAGACTATCAGCGTCTCTACGATAAAGCCAAAGCCGATCCACAGCAATTTTGGGCAGATTTGGCTGGAACAGAATTAGAATGGTTCCAAAAATGGGATACAGTATTAGACTGGCAACCGCCTTTTGCTAAGTGGTTTGTTGGCGGTAAGATGAATATTTCTTACAACTGCCTTGACAGACATCTCACTACTTGGCGCAAAAACAAAGCAGCATTGATTTGGGAAGGAGAACCAGGTGATTCGCGTACCCTAACTTACGCCCAACTGCACCGGGAAGTTTGTCAGTTCGCCAATGTTTTGAAGCAACTAGGTGTACAAAAAGGCGATCGCGTTGGTATTTATATGCCAATGATTCCCGAAGCTGCGATCGCAATGTTAGCCTGTGCCAGAATTGGCGCACCCCACGGCGTGGTATTTGGTGGTTTTAGTGCCGAAGCTTTGCGCGATCGCTTAATTGATGCCAAAGCTAAACTGGTAATCACAGCTGATGGTGGTTGGCGCAAAGATGCGATCGTTCCTCTCAAAGAACAGGTAGACAAAGCCTTAGCTGATGGTGCTGTTCCCAGCGTTGAAAATGTCCTCGTTGTTAAGCGCACCGGACAAGAAACTTATATGCAGTTGGGGGGACGCGATCATTGGTGGCATGATTTGCAAAAGGGAGTATCGGCAGATTGTCCCGCCGAACCAATGGACAGCGAAGATATGCTGTTTGTCCTCTACACTTCTGGTAGCACAGGCAAACCGAAGGGTGTAGTGCATACAACTGCTGGTTATAATTTGTATACCCATATCACCACCAAGTGGATCTTTGACCTGCAAGACACAGATGTATATTGGTGTACTGCCGATGTAGGTTGGATTACGGGACACAGCTACATTGTCTACGGCCCGCTTTCCAACGGTGCAACCACGGTGATGTATGAAGGTGCGCCCCGTGCCTCTAATCCTGGCTGTTTCTGGGATGTAATTGAAAAATACGGTGTTAATATTTTTTATACTGCACCTACGGCAATTCGGGCATTTATTAAGATGGGTGAACAACATCCGAATGCGCGAAACCTATCTTCATTGCGTTTGTTGGGAACCGTCGGCGAACCAATTAACCCAGAAGCTTGGATGTGGTATCACAAAGTAATTGGTAGCGATCGCTGTCCAATTGTTGATACTTGGTGGCAAACAGAAACAGGCGGTATCATGATTACACCGTTACCAGGGGCGATTCCCACTAAACCAGGTTCCGCAACTCTTCCCTTTCCAGGAATTATTGCAGATGTCGTAGATTTGGAAGGAAACACCGTACCCAATAACGAAGGCGGTTATCTAGCAGTACGTCATCCTTGGCCAGGAATGATGCGGACAGTCTACGGCGATCCAGAACGCTTCCGCCGCACCTACTGGGAACACATTCCACCCAAAGATGGTAACTACACTTACTTTGCTGGTGATGGTGCGAGGCAAGATGAAGACGGTTACTTTTGGGTAATGGGTCGTGTGGATGACGTATTGAATGTATCAGGGCATCGGCTCGGTACAATGGAAGTAGAATCAGCTTTAGTTTCGCATCCAGCAGTTGCAGAAGCGGCGGTAGTGGGTAAACCAGATGAACTTAAGGGTGAAGAAGTAGTTGCTTTTGTGACTTTAGAAGGCACTTATCAAGCAAGTGAGGAACTGAGTAAAGAACTCAAACTGCACGTTGTCAAAGAAATAGGTGCGATCGCGCGTCCCGGAGAAATTCGCTTTACAGACTCTTTGCCCAAAACGCGATCAGGTAAGATTATGCGGCGCTTGCTGCGAAATCTAGCCGCCGGACAAGAGGTATCTGGAGATACTTCGACATTAGAAGATAGAAGCGTGTTGGATAAATTGCGCGAAGGGACGTAAGTAATTTTAAATGAGGTTAGTAGGGGCGCATATATGTGCGCCTTTACCGTCTGTCTTGTGATGCATTACGCCATTACGCACCTCATTTATCATAAATATTAGAAGATTATTGAGGCATTCAGGGCGATGAAAGTAGAGCGCAAACTGAAATCAGCATTTGTTCAATCTTTTAGCGGTATGACGCTGAGTATTATCACTGTAATTGGTTTATCACCATTAGTGTTAGCGGTTCCTGCAAAAGTTTCTTTGCATTCCCCTGGACAGTCGGTTGAGAGACAACCACAAAAACTAGCGCAGTTTTCAGACACAGGGCCATCACAGCGATCGCAAATGCTGCAACAAGCCAATGCTTTATTTAATCAAGGAGAGTTGACAGGTGCAGAGGAAAATTTACGCAAATTCATAAAACAATTTCCAGACGATGCTTTCGGACACTTTCAACTAGGAAATGTGCTTTTTCGGCAAAAGAAACCAGAAGAAGCAATTAGTTCTTATCAAGAAGCGATTCGCCTCCAGCCAAAATACGCTCTAGCTTACAATGCGATGGGTATGGTTTACGCTAGCGAAAGTCGCTGGGAAGAAGCCATTACTCAATATAAAAAAGCTT
This sequence comes from Nostoc sp. ChiVER01, assembly GCF_034531155.1. Lineage (NCBI taxonomy): Bacteria > Bacillati > Cyanobacteriota > Cyanophyceae > Nostocales > Nostocaceae > Nostoc > Nostoc sp. ChiVER01. The sequence goes on from NZ_JAVRBS010000022.1 coordinate 8,465, forward strand.
TAGAAATTAATCCTAATTATGGCGAGGGGCTAACTAATTTTGCACTAGCATTGTGGCAAACAAATAAAAAAGACGAAGCGCTATCTTCTTTAGAAAAAGCTTTAAAAATTTTCAAAGAACAAAATAGAGGTGAAAAAGTTAACCAAGTAGAAAGAATCTTGAAAGAGATCAAAACTGCTGACGATCCTAGTGTTTCATGAAAATCACATTATTCCGCAGATAAAATTTCAAAAAAGTTGCTGAAAATTAGCTTTAAAGGTGCTTTACAAAAACTGTGATCACTTATTATACGGCAGTTGCTGCGGAATCTGGCTGCTGGGTAAGAGGTATCTGGTTTATTGTAGGGTGGGCTTTCCAGTCCACCCTCTTAAAAGCATCGAAATAGAATAATTGTTCAGACAAATCTTTGGTTAAAGCCTATGACTTCCTTTTCGGCATTAACTTTACCTGACCACACCTAGTTACCAGACTCAGATGGTACATTCGTAGAAAATCTTCAGGAACACCCGCAAAGCATTTTAATTACAGATTCAATTAAACCTGTTTTAGAGCAACTTCATCCTGATAGTCAATATTGTATTGAACAAGATTCTGGTATATACTGGCGATTTACAGATCCGCCTGAAAAGAGGGCTGAAGCACCAGACTGGTTTTATGTACCCAATGTACCGCGATTAAGAAACATTTTTTCGTTATGAAATCATGTACTTAGTAATGTATAATTAAGCCCAAGAGTTCAGGGTGCTTGTCAAGTATTAAATTAACTTGCTAGTACTGCTAAAGCATTTTGTATGTCTAAATCTGCAATCACCGTCACCGTCAAATTGTTTGCTGCTTATCAAGAAGCCTTTAGGGTTTCGGAACTAGTGCTGGAATTTCCCAATAGTATGCCAGTCAAAACAGTATGCGATCGCCTCATAGCTGAACACCCCGAACTCTCCCAATGGCGTGAGATCACCCGCTTTGGAATTAATCTAATATTTGTTGAACCAGATACCCTACTACAAGATGGGGATGAAGTTGTGCTGATTCCACCAGTAAGTGGCGGCTAGCAAAGAAGTTAGGTTAGGAGTTAAAAATTAAAAACTTTTAACTGATAACTAATGACTATCGCGTTGCAGTTTGATTTATTTTTACATTAGCATATATATTAATCTCTACTTTGCTTTACTGCAAACTCTTGTTTTAGAAGGAAGAGTGAAAAACTATCGTCTAAGCAATAGCACTTATAATGCAAAATCCAATGCTAGCAATTGCAAATCTTTTTGAATATATATTTAAAGCTACGACTCCCAACAGCACAGAAGAATACCAAGAGCAATACCAAGGAGCAGCAAACATAAATAATATTAAAGTAACCCATCCTATACTTATACTAAGATTAGTTTCCGAATAATTTTTTTTCCAATATGGTTTTATCAAAATAATCAAGTAAGAAACTACAAATATAGAAAATATTATAGGTTTAATTATTGAGTATAAAGTATGTTGGAAACTTAGAGAAAGGTTTAGAATTTTCAAACTTAGTAAACTCTTTACCAAAGCATATAATGAATAGCCTACTTTTTCTCCAACCCCAGGATTTAAAAGGCTTTTCCAAGCATCAAATGTAGGTAAAGCTATAACAGAAGTGGCAAAAAGTATACCTAAAGAGATACAAACAGCACTAAAGATAATTTTCCACCGTTGTTGTTTAATCAAATAAACAAAGATTAGAGGCAACCAAATAATTGGTAATGTTTTAATTAAAAAACCAATCCAAGCTGTGACAATTGCAGTTATATAATTATGATTTTTTAGGCATATTATTAAAGTAATTAAAACTGTAGAAATTAATACATCAATATGTGCATTTGTAACCTGCTCATACAGCAAAAATGGGTTAACTAAATATGCAATTGTTATATTAACTTTATGAGGAGATGTTTTTAAATGCTGCCATATTAAAGAACTATTTAATATATGGAATGAAAGACATATTAATTTAAATACATAAATTCCCAAAGTTGGGGTGATTGCAACGAAAATAGCGGAAAACATAAAAAATAGTTGAGATATAGGCCCATAAGTTGAAGTCTGTTTCCAAACCAGGAATGGAGATAACTTTGAGGTAAATGTGCTTGCAGCATTAATAAAAGGATTAATTCCATTTAAATCCATCAAGCCATAATGTACGTATAGATTAATGTCAGTAGTTATTGGATAACTTATAAAGGCAATTAACAAAAAAAATGAACTATTTTTTAATATTTTTCTAAAACTTATATCTCTTTTTTTGTTGATTATTAACCATAGAAAATATATAATAAGTAAACAACGGTATTCTATATCTACTCTTATTTTGTCAATGGTTTTAGAAAAATCAGGTAAATATTGACCTGATGAATTAGCTAAAGCCTCAAGGTTAAAAGAATAAGCCCTAATTGCTAATTCAACACACAATATTAATGAGAATACTATCGCAAGACCTAACAATATTTGGTTTTTTTTCTGATTGCTATAATTATCAAGATTTAGCATAATCATCCAAAAATTATTCAATAAAGTTTTTACTTGTCTTACCAAAATAGAGGTTTATTTGTCATTTAACTCTATACAATTAAATGCGTCTAAACCCGTCTATTTTATTTGAAATCTAGATTTTTCAGTCCTGGTTGAGTTTTGAGCTTTTTCCTAATTCCGATAAACTACGGTTTTCAAGGCAGATGCGGTTTAAATCAATATTACTATAAAGTTATATAGTAAAGCTGAACATCTTCAATTACTTTAGCAGGGATTGATATTGGCATTAAGCTAAGATGCTTGCATAAAATGGAAATTAAGTTTGAAAATCCTTCTCAGTTCTGCATTTCAACTATTTTGAGTATGAGGTAAATTATAATTGCAAATACTTGGCATATATTTTGCTCTTTCCCCACATAATCGTTATGCTAATTGAAATATCTGGTATGTAAAAGTTTAAACCTGTTATCAAGCATCAACTAACAGTCAAGAAACCAAAAAGTTTTTCTCCAATGAGCAGCAATTGTTTTCAATCAATATACTATATATCTCTATTTTTGGCGAAAGTATTGCTTTATGAATCACTTTTAAAATAATGGGGAGTGGTATAATTCAATTAATTGAAAAATGCAGTCAATATTTTTTGCAGATTTTACCGTTGGCAAGACAATTTTCTTGTTGTCCTCACTCGTTTGTAATCAAACTGCTTAGAAGTCGGACATGCAAATTTTACTCAATAGCTTTAAGACTTAGCAGCTAGCTTTACTAAGTGATCTAACTCTTGCTGCATCTGACTAACAACTAATTCATAACATTCATTGACATAGTAGCGATCGCTGGCTGCTTCGGGGCCATAACGTTGAAATACAATTGGCGGACAAACCTGCGTGTACATGGACACAGGCAATGGAATATTGGGTAACGGGCCAATTGCTAATCCCCAAGGCAGTCCAAGATAGACTGGAAAAACTTCCGGATCAATCCCCAACAGCCAAGGCATCCCCCATTCGTGCAGTTGCCGCACAATTTTATAGCAGTCAGCCAATATAATCAGCGTATCGTGAGCGCCCCAGGAAATCACAGGGACAATCGGCACATTTTCCCGCAACGCTAACTTGATAAATCCTTGTCGTCCCACAAAGTAGATTTTGTTACGTAAATAATGCGGTCGGAAGATATCTTCGGCTCCACCTGGATAAACTAGCAGACTCGCTCCAGAGCGCAAGGCAGCATAAGCCATTTTCGGATGAGCCATAATTGCTCCAGCCTTAGCAACCAGTTGCGCTAGTGGTGGGCTAACCTGCCAAACCTTCGGATGCATCAAACCATAAATAGGTTGCTCCACACCAAATTGCCGGAACCAGTCGTACATCATCATTGTCATATCGGGAGCCGCGAGTCCTCCATTATGCGAACCGACAAATAAGACTTTTTCTTGGGGTGGAATATTATCCCAGCCACTAGTTTGAACTCGGAAATAGTAGTGATAGAAAAAGCCCAACAGAGGCATTAGAGATTCTATGAACTTTGGATCTCGCTCATCCAAAGACCAACCGGGTTTTTTGTTTATGAGACTTTGCTTTTTTGACATCGATGCATTTTAACAGGATTGGTAAAGGTCAAACAATTCTTTGTTAGGTATGACCAGGTTTGCTCCATTGCACAAAATTTGATTCGTCTAAAGACTTTAAATCAGTTTCTTCTCTAACAGCAGCTAATTCCAACTTAATTAGTTTTGCTTGATCTTTGATTTTCTGTAATAAGTATGAGTTTTTAAGGTTTAACAAACTTCGGTATTGCCCAGCAAGCCAGGAATCTCCTTAAAAGAGCGTTCATATTTTAAGTTACCTTGGTAAATGCATTTTCTCTATTTATTTTTACATAGTTTAGGTTTTTTCTGCTTAGTTAACACCAAAAAGCTCATAACAACGGTATGTAATGATTTAATTGGCATAATTACATTTTGGAGTATGAACGTATTTCTTCTATGCAAGTTGTGGGTTATTGGATCTGTTTTTAGTCACTAGATAGAAAATTTGTCTCTCCTTGAGTAACAAGAAAAAACTGTGTGCGTTCCTCAGTTAACAACAAACTTATTGCCATTACCAATTCAGAGCAGCTTCCAGCAAGCGTACCTACTGCATAAGAGGGCATAGCATTACCAATAAGGGAAACCAAGGTTCCTACAAATAACCACGGCCATTTCAGGCTAAACCAAATACCGATGCCAATTAGTACGACAAATAGATTAACTACAATCGTGATAATTGGTGGGCCGCTCAAGTTGGCAACATGATAGCGTAGGATTCCTGCGAACTCTATTGGAACTAGTTGAAGCCCTGTATAGCGAGTGATAATATCTATTGCTGTAAGTCCCAATGCGATTACCCAAGATAAAATCCGCACTACTGTATTAGCCCAATTAGCTCCGGCGCGGTGAGCGAGTTCAACACCAATCACAATAAATAGCGGTACAACTAAATAATGTAATAGAAAGCGCAGCATAGAGAGAGTTTTTAAAAGCTCTCCTTCACCAATCAGACTTCCTATTGAAAGAATAATATTGTCATAGCTAATGCTAACTAGTACTATAGGCAACACAATCATTGCTAGGCTAGTTGATTGCTGCCACATACGAATTGCCCAGCCGATTAATACCCATTCGATCAAGATAAGACTGAAATGTGTTACGGGATAAATTATTGACATAAGTAATATATTTACATAGCGTCAACATAATTCATAATTAGTAATTTATAATTTAAAGATTGTATGGTCTACTGAGTGAAGTATCCACGCCCTTTAAGACCACACTCACTCAAAATTAAGTAAAGGCTACTGTACAGTTTCTATAATTTATTTATGAATTATAAATTTTTTGGTCATCTATTCCAAGCACAAATATTGAGAGATGAAGCTGATTCAGCTAATTTGTGCTTGGAATAAAAGCTAGATCGACTTATTCACTGAATTTGTGGCTTTAATTTATGCTTGAAAGTAGTGTCTAAAAATCATCCGATAAAACAACTGTGAGTTTGGTGTCAGGTTCTGGTGCAAAACCACTTCCTTCAGCTACATAAGTAATTACTCCTCCTGCTTCTAAAACAGCAGGCCCACCACAAGCTTTAATTAAATCAACACCGTCTTTCACCTTAATATCTTGACAACCAAATTCAAGTCCATTTGGGCTAGAAATCTTAATCTTGTTAATTGTTCCAGTTTCACCAGTTGGCAAAAAAAGTTTAGCAGAGCGAATAACTGTTGTAGCTGGCAAAGGAATTGGTGTTGTTGTGTCGATACTGAACTTTCCTCCAGTAATTTGAGCTTTTTCCGTAATAATTAAAGTAGCAAGCGTGCTTGGCGCGGCGATTGCTGATGTAGAAAAACAGAATATAAGAAATGATAGGGCAAATGCAAAAATCTTTGCTGGATTGATGAACATCTTCAATGAATTCATGATGATTCTCCTTTTTAAATTTTACAAATTCTCTTGGTCTAGGCTCAATAGTCTTATCTGGTGATTTTTAGCTATTTATGCAAACTTTAAAAAAATCATAGGTTTTATTCCCTAATAACCAAAACGTCTTTTACTCTGTCGTCTAGCAAGATAATGCGCTGACATTATTCTAGGGGCGTTTCAAAGTGATACCAAAGCTCATCAGTAATCAAAAGGAAGTAACAAAATTTGATTACTAGCGCCAAAGATTGATTTATAAAAGTTTTAGTTATGTACAACTTGCTTCTGAATTGACTAGCCAAACAGAGAGCAGAGCGATCGCTACACTAACTAGAATAAAGCAATAAATGTAGCCGAAGCTATCCACAATCCTACTGAATGTGTGCCGATTCCCTGGCTGAGAAACAAGCTGAAGGCGAACAGCGAAACAGCAGTACCTCGTGCTTCCGGGGAAAGCTCAGTGGCTTGGGTTTGGAGAGTGCTGTGCATCATATAAAAGCCCAATTCCATTAAAATACTTAAGGGGATAAATAGCAATAGACTAACTGAAAGGACAAAGGAAACCCAGATACAGTAAGCGGTTTCCAATCCAAAATCTAAAATCTAAAATTCAAAATGGTATAAAAGAGTTACTGTTCAATAAATCTTCTTTGTCTTTCTTCGATAAAAAAGCGTGCGAGTCTCATGCAAATAGAGCAGCCTCTTATAATTAATGCCGCCCAACCAGACAAACTAAAACAATTCCTTCCACAACCTTTAATTATCTCTAGCCCAGTCGCAGGTTGGAATGGTTTTTATTTTGCCTATCATCGCCAGTCAAACTATCAACTCCCTGAAACATTGCCTTTCCAGAACATTATTACTATTTATACTAGAGAGTTTCAGGCTAAATTAAAAATTAACGGACACTGGCAAAGTAAATCTTATGCAACAACTGATGTCGGTATTTTTCCTGCTCATCAAATTTCTCCAGCAGTACAATTTGAACAGGAGTTAGGTTTTATCCACATCGGTCTTGAACCAGCAATGATTACTCGTGTTGCCTATGAGTCAGTAAATGCTGATGCAGTTGAAATTGTACAACAACTGCAAACCCACGATCCACTGATTCAACAAATTGGACTGACACTCAAGCAGGAAATAGAAAATAGTGGATTTAATAGTTCCTTGTATATAGAGTCAGCAGTAAATCTGCTGGCAGTGCATTTATTAAAACGTTACTCGACGCAAAAATTCATTATTCGAGAATATACAGGTGGATTACCAAAACATAAATTAAAAGAAGCCATTGCTTATATCAACGATAACTTAGACCAAAATTTGTCTTTAGCAGAAATTGCTGCGATCGCACAGATTAGCCCGCATTATTTTGCTAGCTTATTTAAGCAATCAATGGGAATAGCACCTCACCAATATATTACTAAATGTCGAGTCGAAAGAGCAAAATATTTACTTGCAAAGCGAGAATTATCAGTTATACAAGTCTCCCAAATAGTAGGATTTCAAAGTCAAAGTCATTTTACCAAGGTTTTTCGCAAATATATCGGCATCACTCCTCAAGCATTTAAGAAGCTACACTGAATTTTTTGGAAGATAACGCTAGTTTTCGGAAGATAACGTGAGACGGTATGATCTTGTAAAAGCTAGACTCAATAGTTATCACTACACTTTGAGTCCTATAGTTTAAAAAAATGACACAACTAAAACCAGCCGAAGAAATGCCCGGTACCTTTGGGCTACCTATTTTAGGTGAAACTCTGCGATTATTTGCTACTCAAGGATGGGGATTGACGAAGAACTACCAACGCTACGGGCCCATTTTTAAAACCAGTATTTTAGGAAATAAATATGCAGTTTTGGTAGGGACGGAAGCAAATCGACTAATTCTGCAAGAACAAGCTGATCGTGTATCTTCCTACTTAGGATGGAAAGTAGCTATGGAGCATATTTTCGGGCGACCAATGATGCTTCAAGATGGTGAAGAACATCGCCGCACTCGTCGCTTAATGGCTCCAGCGTTTCATGGAAAAGCCATTGCTAACTATTTTGACATTATGCAAACTGAAGTTAACAACTGCTTAGAAAACTGGATGGAAGACAGCCCAATTTTTATTAAGAATGAATTTAATCAGTTAGCATTGCGAATTGGGATTCGGCTATTATTAGGTGTTCAAGTACAAAGCGAAGTTGAGCAAGTCGAACAGTTGTATAACACTTTGACGCAGGGAGCATTAGCATTATTGCGGCTAGATATACCGTTTACAAAATATGGTCGTTCCCAAAATGCTCGTCGTCAGCTTAAAGCTTTCTTACAAAAAATTATCAGCGAACGCAAACTTCAAGGCAACTTACAGGAGTCTTGTGAAGTATTAGGATTGTTTTTAGCAGCAGTAGATGAAGAGGGGAATGCTTTAGCCGACTCACAGATTATAGACGAACTGATACACTTATTGAATGCGGCACATTTCACTACTGCTACATCCTTAACGTGGGCAATGGTTGAACTGGCAGCGCGTCCGCAATGGCGCGCGACACTCCGCCAAGAACTGGCAGAAGTTGTAGGAGATGAACCTTTAAACTTGGGACACCTTAAGCAACTTAATCAAATGACTTATTTTTTGAAAGAAATAGAACGACTTTACAATCCCGCAGGTGTAGTACTATTTCGGGGAGTTGTAAAAGAAATTGAATATGCAGGATACCGCATTCCTCCTGGTTGGGTGGTGATTATTACTCAAGGATTAACGCATCGCATGAGCGAGATTTATACTAACCCAGAAAGTTTTGAGCCAGAACGCTTTGCCCCTCCCCGCGAAGAAGATAAAAAAGACTCCTTTGCTTTAATTGGTTTTGGTGGTGGTGAACATATATGCATTGGAATGGAGTTTGCCAAGATGGAAATTAAGATTTTTTTGGCAACGTTGCTGCAACGATATGATTGGAAAGTGACACCAGAATATGAATCTAACAACTATCATCAACTACCTTTTCAAGTAGAAGGAAAATTACAGGCGCAAATCAGCAACCTCGAACTAAAAAACTAAGCTCAACATCAGCTTGTATCCGTTGCTAACCTATTCACTCGGTTTTCTTATTTGTTAAGCACAAATTGCTCTAGATCGTGAAACTGCCCTTTGAAGAAGCCATGCTGTTTCAGTACACCCTGACTCTGAAAACCTAACTTTTTTAGCAGCTTTTTAGAGGCTATGTTGTCCAGCATGACTTGGGCAACAACAAAACGCAAACCCATTTTTTCAAACCCAAATTGCAAGATGGTACGCACTGCCTCTGTCATAATGCCTTGTCTCCAAAAAGTATTGGCAAGCTCATAACCAACCTCAGCAGACTGTTCTTGTGGGTTCCATGTAAACCCACAAGAACCAATCATAACGTTGTCTTGCTTACGGGCAATTCCCCAGCGAATTGCATCTCCTCGCTCAAACCGCTTGGCTCTACGTTCAACAACAGCAATGGCTTCTTCAATAGAAGTGAAAGTATCAAGATCGTGAAACTGAGTCACGCCTGGATCGGAGAATACAGCAAAGATAGCCTCAGCATCCTGCAACGTTGTCTCACGAAGAAGGAGCCTTTCTGTTTCTAATTCAGGAAAGGAAGATAGTGAGAAATCGTTGCCCATAGTTGCGACTAATGATCTGGGTTTAGAGCTAAATTAGCGATCGCCATAGTAACAAGACAATTTCATTAGGCTTAAGGTTGAATAGTCTTCGCCGACTGGTTAAATAACAAATCCCGTGACTTATCTGGATCGAGCGCCTGAGTTTTCAGTGCTTCTGCTTTCTCGTAGGCGCGAATTGTTGCTGGACGGGCTTTAATTGCCTCAAACCAGCGTTTGAGATTAGGAAAATCTTCTAGATTCTGACTTTGGCGTTCATAGGGTACAATCCAGGGATAGGCAGCAATATCGGCGATAGAATAATCACCAGCCACAAATTCTCTATCTGCTAATTGCTTATTCAGCACTCCATATAAGCGTCCCGTCTCATTCACGTAGCGGTTAATCGCATATTCAATCTTTTCAGGAGCATAGGCGCTAAAGTGATGATTTTGTCCCGCCATTGGCCCCAGTCCTCCCATTTGCCAGAACAACCATTCTAAAACTTGAGTGCGATTACGTAAATCTTGAGGGATTAATTTCCCGGTTTTTTCTGCCAAGTATAGCAAGATTGCACCAGACTCAAATACCGAAATCGGCGCACCTCCATCTGCGGGTTCTTGGTCAACGATCGCAGGGATGCGATTGTTAGGAGAAATCTTTAAAAATTCGGGTTTAAATTGATCCCCAACCCCAATATTCACAGGAATTATGGTATATTGCAAACCGACTTCTTCTAAAAAAATCGTAATTTTATGACCGTTTGGGGTTGTCCAATAATAAAGATCGATCATGATTATCTTCCCTAAAATTGTGCAATTGTTTTTTAAGCTAATAGTGCGGACAGCTTTTTCGGATTTCTTACAAAATCTGAAAAGAAGAGGGCGAAAGCTGCAAAAATGTATTAGGACTTACGCAAAATCATGATAAAACGAACCGCAAAGGACGCAAAGGACACAAAGGAATAAGAGTTTCAGAGAGTTTTTGCGTAAGTCCTGTGTATATACAGTAAGTATTTTAGCACTTTATACCCAAAAGAATTGTCCTAGAGTTAAGATGGAAAATCGCTTTCAGTATGGAGCTATAGCCCTATACTGGACTATTTTGCTGGGCTATTAATAATTTTGCATTACAAAAAAAAACACGTAATGCTTAAAAAAAATTAACTAGTTCATCTGTAGGGATAATGGCGCTTTTCGAGAAGTTGTGTAGTAAAATTGCAACTCCAAAACCGAGAATTTCAAATAATTTAGAGAGTAGCTTATGAGTGAAAAGACAGTAAAACTGATTGAAGGAAGCTTATTGCCAAAAGGAGATTATGTTTCATCAGGATTTTCCACTATCCAGCCAGATTCATATTTCCCAAAATTATATTTGGGAAATAAATATGATTCTTTTTGGCTGCCAAAAATGTTACTACAAGCGATCGCTATAAACAAACCTATCAAGCAAGACTAGCTTTAACAATTACAATATTCGTCTCTCTACTGCAAAGAAGCTATCACTGGCAGCTTGCTATGTGGCTAATTTTATTCCTTGGTAGTCCAAAAATGCACGAGTCATTTTTGAAGTGTAGTAAGCAAAAAGCTCTGCCTTTAGTTGTTTCAAAGAGGCAGAGCTTAAGTAAGTGTATTTCTCGGCTAGAGTTGAGAAATGAGATAAATAAATTGTTTAAGTTTTGTTAGTCTAATTTCCGTCTATTTGGTTTTTTCCCACTATTCCAGTTGCTTCTAAAGCTAGCTCACCTGCTGTGTAAATTCCAAGTGCTGTCATGCCTCCAGCCTGAGTTACTGCGCTGCCTGCATTATTCAAAGTTTTTATTGTGGCATGCTCAAGTGTTTTTGTAACTTTCTTCCACCAACTTTTACCTCCTGTTATTTGTTCGCAGCATTCATCTGATAAGTCTTCAAACAATTCTTCTTGGTTTTCAACTATCAGGCTTTTATTTCTAGACATAGTGAATTATTCTCCCAAATAAAGAAATACGAAAATTTACTTTTTATGTTTTGAGCAAGAAAATAATATTTTTTCTTACTCTAACTATTAATTAGATTAATCAAAAAGAATGTATGTGCACAGACTTGACAATTCAGACTTGGAAAGATAGCAAGCCCTATAACAATTTTTTTGCTCTTTTCTCAGTATTTATTATGAGCATTTTCTTATCTAACCTTAGTAAGTAAGTATATGAAATTTAATCTGTTATATAGCCTTTATTACTATAATTATCAAGCTTTTTAATATATAAAAGTTTTGATGTGTTGATATGTAAATAATATTTATAAAAGAATCATAAATTATTTATAGCCTTGCAGGATTTGCTTAAAGTTATCAATAAATATTTCTAAGTTTGTTCTACGTATTTTCCTTTAAATTGATTTTATGAGCAGGTATCAATTGTATAAGACGCTCAACTGGCGTAGCTGCTGTAGTTTGCAAGCAAGACATTGGTTTTCGTTTTTGCATGTCTGTGGGTGGCGCGATCGCGTGGAGGTAAGAAATCCCTCTGCGAACAATCGCCTTAATTAGTCTTGGCTTAATACTTTGCCTTGTCTGTTACCGAAAACCTTTATCTTTAATGGCAGCGACCATTATACTTTTTCATAGCGGTGATTTGGCGATCGCAGCCCAAACTCTATGGTGAACCTGAAGAATTGGTGTAGGATATGTTGCTTCGAGTAATGTCGCCAATTCCTGGTCAAATACTTCTACCTTTTCTGGTGTCATACTGGCTCCCACACCAGCACTAGCACGAATTCTTCCCCGCCAAGCTTCGTGTGTATAAGACACAAATACATCATAAGAAAATGTGCGGATTTCTCGGAATCCTCCTTCGCCAATGTCTTGTAACCACAAGGGATACATTCCATTACCGCCATCCAAATTCCACGCTGGATTATGAGCCTTGATCAGTTGTTCTGTTGCTTCAACAACATTACCTTTTAAGGGTATCCAATCAAAATGAGCGATCGCGATCGAGCCATTTTTTCTCAATATTCGAGTAATTTCTTGGACAGCACGGGGACGATCAAACCAATGCCAACACTGTCCGGCTGTCACCACATCCGCACTTGCGTTTGGTAACTCAGTATTCTCAGCAGTTGCAACTCGATAATCTACTTTGAGTTCAATAGATTCGCTTAACAGTCTCGCTTGTTCTAAAAGTGAAACTGATGGATCTATGCCAATGACATAAGCACCTCTATCGGCAAAGCCCCGCGCTAATGTTCCTGTTCCTGTACCAAGGTCAACAATATTCTGCCCTGGTAAACCTATACCATATTCAGACAGTTTGTTAAATAATGAACTGGGAAAGCCAGCGCGGTGTTTTGCATAATCAGTAGCAGTTGCACCAAAATCAATATTCATACCTGCAAAACTATTCTTGTAACAATTGTCTTGCCTAAAAGTTCTCTACCCACGGGCGTAGTTCTACTTCATAAGTCCAAGCACTGCGAGGTTGGCGTAAAATGCTGAGATAAGTTTGAGCGATCGCATCTGGGTCAAGAGTACTATCAGGATTATCTGCTGGATCTTGGCGGACTGTGGAGCGGATTGCCCCATCAATCACGAAATGCGCCACATGAATATTCTTTGGTGCTAATTCTCTAGCAATACTCTGAGCCAAACCGCGCAGTGCAAATTTACCCATTGCAAAGGGAGCAGACTGAGCATAACCCTTGACACTCGCTGAGGCTCCAGTAAAAAAGATAGCACCGCCACCAAGCTGCAAAAACCTTTTGGTAGCAGCTTGGGCAACGAGAAAGCCGCCATAAGCAGTTACATCTAGGGTTTTTGCCACCTCACCAGGGTCAAGATCAACAAGAGGCCCCCTCACTCGGTAACTAGGATTATAAACGACAATATTCGGGGAACCAATTTTATTATCAATATCAATAAATAACTGTTCTACTTCATCTGGGTTTGAGGCATCAGCAGCAAAACTAACTGCGCCAATTTCACTGCTTAATTGAGTGAGTTTTTCAATTTGGCGAGCCGCTAAAGCTACGGTGAATCCTTCTTTGGCAAATAGGCGAGCTAAAGATGCGCTTAGTCCACTACCTGCACCGACAATTAAAGCTGTTGTTGCCATAAATTTAATTCTCCTTGTTAGGATTAACAGTTGATGATAGTTCTTAGTTTTGATTGGATGTCAACTTTCATCTTCATAAACCTTACTGCGATGCCCTACTTTAACTACACTTATTAACAAAATATTGTCATATATTTCATAAATCACTCGGTACTCACCTACTCGAATCCGATAAGTATTTTCTTCATCCTTTAATTTTGTAACCCTCTTGGTACGAGGTTCTATAGCTAAAGCTAAAATTTTTTAATCGATGCGGTTTTTAATGTTGATTGGGAGTTTATTTAGTTGTTCTGTTGCACCTTTAGTAAATTCAATTTGATACATTACGCAGTTTCTTTCTCATATCCTTTATATTCGTCCCAAGACACAGTACCATTGATGCGTCTATCTTCCCTAGCTTCTCTAATAGCTTTTATATCCTCTTCATCCTCTTCATCATCTATACGTTTTAGTAGAGCATAAATCTCGTCTAAAGTACTGTCATAAGCTTGATTTAGCAGTATGTTGATATCTTTAATTAATTGTTCGCGTTCGTGTTCGGTTTTCATTTTTACTCATCCTCTGCTATTAATTGTTTTGACACTTTATCAAAGTTGTGAAAATATTGAGGGATTTTAACATGATACTCTCAATAGGTTTTTACTGCGAGAGTATTATGAACCAAAGGATTTATTTGATAAATCAAGGTACATACCAGCTATAAATTAAGGATTGAGCGTGAATGAAGATAACTGTGAATTGCCCTTAGTGGGACTTTGACCAATTTGCAGTACACAAACTGCGGCGATTAGACAGAGAACGCCTGAGAAAATAAACGCTTGTAAATAACTACCCGTCCAAGTTCTCAACGCTCCGGCTCCGAATGCTGCTGTGGCTGCACCGAGTTGGTGTCCTGCTACAATCCAACCGAACATCACGCCGACATTTTGTTTACCGAAGACGTTGGCAACAAGACGGACTGTCGGTGGTACAGTGGCAATCCAATCAAGTCCATAGAAAACGGCGAAAATGGAAAGTCCATAAAAGGAAAAGTTGAAACTGAAGGGCAAGAAAATCAAAGACAAACCCCGCAGTCCGTAGTACCAAAACAATAAGTAGCGATTGTTCCAGCGATCGGATAGCCAACCGGACATAGTAGTTCCAAAAAAATCAAATAGTCCCATGATTGCCAATAGACCAGCAGCCTTGACTTCAGGGATACCGTGGTCAATACAAGCGGGAATCAAATGAGTTCCAATTAACCCATTTGTGCTTGCACCACAGATAAAAAAGCTACCAAATAACAGCCAGAAGTCTCGATTACGCATTCCCAGCCAGAGGGCGTTGAGGGTAGAGGCGATGGAATTTGCTCTAGGCTGCGATATTTCCACAGTTTCGCTGTTGTCGCCAAAGGGTCGCAAACCGACATCCGTCGGACGATCGCGCATAAAGGCTGCGATCGCTGGAATAATTAGAAGTGCTGCACCACTAAGAGCCAGAGCAGCAGTTCGCCACCCGAAGCGATCAGCCATTGAGGCCAGCATCGGCAGAAATACCAGTTGCCCCGTAGCTGTACTGGCAGTCAGAATGCCCAGAACTAAACCCCGCTTCTCAAAAAACCAGCGATTGACAACAATAGCACCTAAAACTAGGGCAATAACTCCGCTACCAGAACCAACAACTACACCCCACAGCAAAACTAGCTGCCAGGAAGCTGACATCAAAGTAGTTAAACCGACACCGAGAGCAATTACAGCAAGTGAGAACACCATCATCCGGCGAATGCCGATCCGCTCCATAACTGTGGCGGCAAAAGGGCCAATCAAGCCGTAGAGTACTAAATTAATGGAGATTGCCAAAGATATAGTTGCTCTACTCCAGCCGAACTCCTGTTCGAGAGGCACTATAAAAACTCCAGGAGCAGAACGAATTCCGGCTGCAACGAGCAAGGCTAGGAAGGTTAAACCAGCTACGATCCAGGCATAGTGGAACGAACGACGCGCTAGAAAGGAGGGTAGGGACATGGTTGGGGAGGGGGAAGGGGGCAGGGGGAGCAGGGGAGGCGAGGGGGAGCAGGGGGAGCAGGGGAGGCGAGTATCAAAGGCTCATTCACGAGTATCAAAGACTCGTCGGCGAGTATAAAAGACTCGTTGGCGAGTATCAAAGACTCATTCACGAGTATCAAAGACTCATTCACGAGTATCAAAGACTCATTCACGAGTATTAAAGACTCGTTGGCGAGTATCAAAGACTTATCACCTATTCCCCATTCCCCATTCCCCATTTAGGAAAAGTTACCCTGCATAAGGGTTACCGATTCTGTCTACAGAGACATTGGAAGAGAATGGCAAACGACCTGGATTTAAACGTGGTTCTGCTGCATAGCCAACGGGAACTAAAACAGCGATCGCTAAATCTGGATTATCCCCAGCACCAATCACTTGTTTTACCTGATCCTCAATCCAACCATTCATAAAACAAGTGGATAATCCTAAACTTTCTGCTGCTAACACCAAATGAGTGGCGGCAATGATGGCATCTTTGATCGCATATTCGCGTCGTTTGTCGCCTAATCCAGCTTGAAATTGCGGGATGGCGGTTTTAAAGTAGTTTACCGTGCCTTCATTCCATGCCCCAGTTTCAAGTCCCCGTTCTAGAATCGGGGCCAAGTTTTGTTCGCCTGCGTTAGGATCGGCGGCAAACACAAAGGTTACAGGTGCTTGGACAATTTGCTGTTGATTCCACGATGCTGCTGATAGTGCTGCCTTTTGCGCCTCATCTTGCACAATAATAATTCGCCAGTCCTGGATATTATAACTACTAGGTGCTGCCACGGTTAACTCTACCAGTTGCTTAAGTAGTTCTGGGGCGATGGGGTCTGTTTTAAAAGTTTTGATGGAACGACGTTGAGCGATCGCACTCGGTACATCTAAAGCTTGAGTTTGGGTGATGGAACTCATGAGATTCTCCTGATAGTTGAGTTATGAAAGGGTTTCGGATTTTATGCCTAGAGTGATTCAAGAGCATTAGAGAACAGGACACTGGAATGTGTTCTTCTCTAATTGGTATCTATATTAACTGGGTTAGAGATATGCTCGTGGATAATACGCCATTGTCCCTGTCGGTTCTCCCATACAAGTGTCGCATGAGCCGTAATTACAACCGCTTCTTTCGCAATGGTGGTTGCGGTACTGCGGAAGATCAAAGCAGAGACGGCAATGTTATCATTTGTCCAGATCCGAATATCTCCAACTGGTTTAACTTGCCACTGTGCTATTGCAACCATGAAAGGTTTCCAGACTTCCTCATAGGATTGCCATCCTTGAATTCGAGTAGTCTGTGGTGAGAGAGTATCGAAGGCTAGGAATTTTTCATCTTGCCAGTAGAGATTATCTAAAACAGAAAAATCAAATGGTTTATTGCCTGGACTAAATGCAGCTAACCAATCGTTAACGCGTTCTTTGATTTTCGCTTCTTCTAAAGTCTCTTTCATAGTTTATGACCAACTTGCACAACCATTTTACCGATGTTGGTATCCTGGAAAAACCGAGAATCTCCTCAGAGTGCGGAACTTGGGTTTGAACTATTTAGATGACATAAATTAGGTGTTGACTACCTGCTCATTAGCAGATGACCAAAATGGATAATCTGTATATCCTTGTTCACCGCCACCATAAAAGGTTGCTTGATTTGCTTCGTTTAGTGGTGCATTCAAAGCCAAGCGTCGGGGTAAATCGGGATTTGATATAAATAATGTGCCAAAGGCAACTAAATCTGCTGCTTTGTTTGCCAGTACAGCATCGCCTTTTTCACGAGTATAACCACCATTGACGATGAGTGTACCTGTAAAGCGATCGCGTATGTGACTAGTGGGTACAATTATTCCGCCATGTCTGATATCTGCTTCTGTTGCCTCATAAATATGCAGATATGCCAAATTAAACTGGTTCAACGCTTGAGCCGCATAACCAAATGTCTCTAGGGGATTGGAATCACCTATATCGTTAAAAGTCCCACTGGGAGATAAACGTACTCCTACTCGGGTAGAATCCCATACACTAGTTACTGCCTCTGTGACTTCTAAGAGGAATCGGGCGCGATTCTCAATGGAACCGCCATATTTATCTGTACGTTGATTGGTGCGATCGCGCAGAAACTGATCTATTAAATAACCATTAGCACCGTGAATTTCTACCCCATCAAACCCAGCCGCTAGAGCATTTGCCGCTCCCTGACGATACTGTTCGACTATATGTGGTATTTCTGAAGTTTCTAAAGCACGGGGAGTAACAAAGGGTTTGGGCCCCTGATAAGTTGCGGTCTCACCTTTAGGAGCAATGGCAGAAGGTGCCACAGGTAAAGCTCCATTCGGTTGGAAGTCAGGGTGAGAAATTCTGCCTACATGCCATAGTTGCAGAAAAATTCTCCCTCCCTGCTGATGTACGGCATCGGTTACTAACTTCCAGCCCTCCACCTGTTCTAGTGAATGAATTCCTGGTGTAGCAGGATAGCCTTGTCCTTCAGGAGTTACCTGTGTTGCTTCAGAAATAATCAGTCCGGCGGAAGCACGTTGGGCGTAGTAAGTAGCATTCAGTTGGTATGGTACATTTCCCTGGCCTGCCCTGTTTCGGGTTAAGGGTGCCATTACTATCCGGTTAGGTAGTTCCAGATTCCCTAATTGGTAAGGAGAGAATAAGTTGATATCACCAGTCATTGGTTTTTATCTCCAAATATTTTAGTCATTAGTCATTGGTCATTGGGCAGGGGGGACAAGGGGAAACACTTGTTGCAAGTTCTGATTTAAGTCCCCTTGTCCCCTTGTCTCCCCTGCTCCCTCATCCCCCACTCCCGCCCAAACTAAACAATCGACCGAATAACGCCACCATCTACCCGCAAAGCTGCACCATTAGTTGCTGAAGCTACGGGGCTAGAAAGATAAACTACGATCGCTGCTACTTCTTCATTAGTTGCAAAGCGTTTGATTAAGGAACTTGGACGCACATTTTGAAAAAACTCAGCCTCGACTTGGGAGCGATCAATACTACGTTCCTGTGCCAGGTTGCTAATAAACTTTTCAACTCCTTCTGAGCGGGTTGGCCCTGGTAGGACTGAGTTTACTGTGACTCCAGTCCCGACAGTCATTTCTGCTAGACCTCGTGCAATGGCTAGCTGTGCTGTCTTAGTTGTACCGTAGTGAATCATTTCCACTGGAATTTGAATGCCAGATTCGCTGGAGATAAAAATTATCCGCCCCCAGTTTTGCTCTAGCTGCTTTTGCAAATATTGCCGACTCAAACGGACTCCACTGAGGACGTTAACCTCAAATATGTTTAACCAGTCTTTATCAGTAATATCAAAGAAGGCTTTTGGCTCGTAAATACCTAAATTGTTGATCAGGATATCAACGTGAGGAACCTCTTGAAAAAGCTTCTCTATCCCTGATGCAGTACCTGTGTCAGCAACAACTCCAGAAACTTTCGCGTCGGGTGTAGAATGCTTAATTTTAGCGATCGCTTGGTCTACTCGTTCTTTAGAGCGACCGTTGATAATCACTGATACACCCTCTTGAGCTAGCCCAAGAGCGATCGCTAAACCAATACCTGCGGTTGAACCACTCACCAGTGCGGATTTACCATGCAATTTCAAGTCCATTTCGCTCTTTCCCCGTTAGTTGAAACAGAATTTAGGAATTGGGAGTAGGGAATGGGGCACAAGAAGCAAAGGGTAAGGAGGAAGAGTGCAGAGGAGAGAAATTTTCTGCCTGCTTCCTACTCCCCTACTCCCCTTTCACTTAAATTAAAGATGCTGTGCTAAGGTCTTATTCAAGGTGGTTTTTGGAACTGCCCCAACGACAGTATCGACCTGCCGACCGCCTTTAAAAACCATCAGCGTCGGAATGCTGCGAATTCCATAATGGCTGGCGACAGTAGGATTTTGATCTGTGTTCAGCTTCACAAATTTCACCTGTCCTTCGTATTCAGCAGCAACTTCATCGACAACTGGGCCCACCATCCGACAAGGGCCACACCACGGGGCCCAAAAGTCCACTAATACCGGGATTTCACTTTCCAAGACTTCTTGTTTGAATGTGGCTTCTGTGACATTTGTAATGGATGACATAAAATTGCCTTCCTAATTAATTCTATAATTCGATAATATCGAATAATAAAAATATATGCCACCTGATGAGATAATGCAACTATGAGATTTCTTTATCATCCAGATAGAAAAAATATTTCTTTACCGGGAGTGCTGTATGCATTGGGCGATCCAGTCCGGCTAGAGATTGTGCGGCGGTTGGCTACTGAGGGGGAACAATGCTGTGCCAGTTTTGATTTTGCGATCGCTAAGTCTACGATGTCCAATCATTTTAAGATTTTACGGGAGTCGGGGATAGTCTTAACACGCAAAGAAGGGACACAGCACATTAACATCCTGCGGCGTGAAGATTTAGAGGTGCTGTTCCCAGGATTGCTGGATGCCATATTGAAAGCGGCTCAACCATTGCCTGTTAGCCCTACGAGTACTAAACAAACAGCTTTTAGGATTTAGGGGCATTGAGCATTAGGCAACGCTATTTGTTTAAGAATCTTCTCGTTTTTCAATTTGTGTTTCTAAATCAGCAAAGATATCATGTTGTTCTCGAAAAGCCCTTGGAGTGGGAGATAACCCTAAATCTGTAGAGAGTAAATCAATACCGTCGATGATTTTAGGTATCTGAGCTTGATCAACTTGTAGACTGAGAAAGCATTTCTCTCTGTAATCTGGTCTTCCCTGAAATAGTGCGATCGCTCTTTCCAAAGGACGCATAACCTGATATGCTTTTTCGGCCTTTTCGATTGATGCTTGAGGGATTGGAGATTGCAGCCTGAGAACTGCTAGATCAATTAAATCTCTTGCCTCAACGCTGTCATCTGCGTAACGGTCAGAATTTGACAGCAGCTTAGAGGTAAAACAGTCATTGAAGCTTAAGCAGGGAACAGACGACCATTTTGGATATCTTGGTGGGTCTAATTGAAAACGCGTTTCGGCAATAATTTCCGTTTTAATTGGCACATCATCTACAAAAACTATCATCCGAATTCCATATTGGTCAGTTGTGCTACGTCCAACTTGGATTTTACTTAAATCCCGAAATAATGCTTCATGCCCATCTTCAAATATTACTTCCCGTAGGTATTTGTAGCCTTCTGTACCAACAGAAGCGATAAAATCAACGTCCTTACTCCAACGATATTCTTCAAACTCAAATGCAAGAAGGGTTCCGCCACCGAAGTAAGCAGAACCCTTCCTAAGTATTTCAGAATTTAAGGATTCAATAACTGTGATAATTTTATTATGGTGTTCTAACCTGAAGGTCATAAAGAAACTTGTAACCAAGATTTATAGCGTCTGGCAAGTTCCTTAAGGAAATTGAGTTCTTCACCCTCAAGATTATTAAATAGGTCGTGATATTGCCAGCCACGCTCGTAGCGACTTAGCATTTGTTCTGAAGTAAAGCGATATACATCGGCGGTCTGCCAACAAATCGACTCCAGAAAAGGCAGTTTTTTGGGTACAATAACTGGCTTGTTTGTTGGTGTTGCGGTTGTCATAACTCTTTTAATCAACCACTTTAGGCTTAACTTTAATTTTAGATTAGCACTAACAATTTTGAAATTCAATTTTATTCTAACTATAAATTATCTGGGTTGGGATAAACTCTTCCTTTCCAAGCGCCGCCGCGTCCTTGCCAATGACGGAGTGCTGAGTCAAGAGTCATCAGGGTATAGAGAAAAGCGATCGCAGGTAAACTAAATGCTAACCAAGGAGAACATTTATAAAAGCGGATCGTTGGGTAGTAAGCCAATGACATTAACAACCATCCTAATAAACCTGTAAGTGCGATCGCCCAATTGCCCCAAACTGCACCCAGAATTACACACACAGGTGCAACTAGATAAATCAGAGGCATTCCTACTAAAGTTCCCAATAATAGTAATGGAGAATAATTCAGTTGGGTATAAGCAGTACGAGCAACCATATCCCAAATTGTCACCAGCGAGTTATATGGACGTAAACTACGAGTCAAGGTACTCAATCCAAGCCAGATACGCCCTTGGCTGGGGATTGGGCATGGGGCATTGTTTATCCCTCTTGTCTCCTTGTCCCCTTGTCCTCCACTCTTCTTAACAGCCTGAGCTAAGGCACAATCGTCGATTAAAGCTTGGCGAATCACTTGAATACCACCAATTCGCTCTAAAGCTTCACGGGCGATCAGAATAGATCCCCCGGCGGCGGCGGCTGTGGGATTGTTGGGATTATTTACCCAGCGAAAAGGATAGAGTTTTTGGAAGAAAAAGACGAAAGCTGGAATCAAAAGTTTTTCCCAAAAGCTTTCACATCTGAGTCGCACCATTACCGAAACCAGGTCTAAATCTTCCTGCACAGCTTTAGCAACGAGTCGCCGAAGATTACTAGGATCGTGTTCGATATCTGCATCGGTTAATAAAAAATAGTCAGGTGCGAATTTACTAGCGCTGTTTATACCTTGTTCAATTGCCCAAAGTTTGCCCGACCAACCGGGAGGCAGTGAGTCACCTGAGATAATATGCAATTGCTGGGGTTTACCTACAGCGTGTGCAACCCCTTCGGCAAAATTTGCTGTTTGGTCTGTGCTGCGATCGTCTACTAAAAACACGTTGAAAGAACCAGGATAGTCTTGGAGTAAGAGCGATCGCAATGTAGTTGGTAGCAATTCGGCTTCGTTACGGGCTGGAACTACGGCACAAACCACAGGTAATGATTCTAGCTGAGTTTCTGTAACCTCTAATTGCTGGTCTGTCCGCCAAAACTGTCCCCAAAAACACAGTAATCCTAACCAAATTGTCAAGGATAAGAGCATCAATCCTAATACAATTACATCCATGACCTATTGCAAATTCTCAGTGACTCAGACAGAATACTATGTCTACTAAATAAAGAAAAAATTTTTTCATCATAATATTGCCGTGTTCATAACTAGTGTTGGTGTTGAGGTTAAATAGTATTTGATGCAGACACAAGACAGGGTAAAAGTCAATCAAGTCGCAACAGCGATCGCAGCCAGTCAAAAATATTTACTTTCGATTCAAAATCCTGCCGGTTACTGGTGGGCAGAGTTAGAATCCAATGTCACCATCACTGCTGAAGTCGTCCTCCTGCATAAAATTTGGGGAACAGACCAAGGCAGACCTTTACACAAAGTTGCAGCCTACCTGCGTCAAGAGCAACGGCAGCATGGCGGTTGGGAACTTTACTACGGTGATGGCGGAGAACTTAGTACCTCGGTTGAAGCCTACATGGCGCTGAGGCTGCTAGGTGTACCAGCAAACGATCCGGCGATGGTTCGGGCGCGAACCTTTATTCTGCAACGCGGTGGTATCAGCAAAACTCGGATTTTCACCAAGTTACACCTAGCCTTGATTGGCTGTTACAACTGGCGCGGTATTCCCTCGCTACCACCTTGGATAATGCTGTTGCCAAAAGCTTTTCCAGTTAATATCTACGAGATGTCTAGCTGGGCGCGTTCTAGTACAGTACCATTGCTGATTGTGTGCGATCGCAAACCTGTTTTTATCACCGATCCAACTATCAACTTAGATGAACTCTACGCTGAAGGCGTTGATCAAGTCCGGTGGGAATTACCCCAAGCAGGCGATTGGACAGATTTATTCCTCACCCTTGACCAGGGGTTCAAGTTTGTAGAAAGTCTGAATTTAGTACCCTTTCGCCAAGAAGGCATCAAAGCCGCCGAAAAATGGATTTTAGAGCGCCAAGAAGCTACAGGTGACTGGGGTGGGATTATTCCGGCAATGTTGAATTCAATGCTGGCTTTGCGGTGTCTGAATTATGACCGAAACGATCCCATTGTGGAACGAGGTTTGCAAGCAATTGATAACTTTGTCATTGAAACAGAGGATAGCTATCGGGTTCAACCCTGTGTTTCACCCGTCTGGGATACAGCTTGGGCGATGCGTGCTTTAGTAGAATCTGGCTTTGCACCAGATCATCCCGTCGTAGTGCAAGCTGGAGAATGGTTGCTGCAAAAACAAATTTTAGATTACGGAGATTGGGCTGTAAAAAATCTTCAGGGAAAACCAGGGGCTTGGGCGTTTGAGTTTGACAATCGCTTTTATCCCGATGTAGACGACTCGGCTGTGGTGGTGATGGCTTTACATTTGGCGAAACTCCCAAATGAAGAAATTAAGCAGGCGGCGATCGCACGGGCGTTAAACTGGATTGCATCTATGCAATGTAAACCAGGCGGCTGGGCTGCATTCGATTTGGATAACGATCAAGATTGGCTTAACTCCATTCCTTATGGCGACTTGAAAGCGATGATTGATCCAAATACCGCAGATGTTACGGCTAGAGTCGTAGAAATGCTGGGTGCTTGTGATTTGTCAATTGATAGTGATAATTTAGAGCGATCGCTTACTTATCTTCTAGGCGAACAAGAAACCGAAGGCTGTTGGTTTGGTCGTTGGGGTGTCAACTATATCTACGGCACCAGTGGCGTTTTATCAGCCTTGGCTTTGATTTACCCTCAAAAGCATAAACTCCATATAGAAAGAGGAGCAGCTTGGTTAGTCGGATGTCAAAACTCAGATGGTGGTTGGGGTGAGACTTGCCGCAGTTACAACGATCCCAGTCTTAAAGGAAAAGGAAATAGTACTGCATCTCAAACTGCTTGGGCTTTAATTGGCCTCTTAGCAGCAGGTGAAGCAACTGGTAAATTAGCTCTTGGTGCGATCGAGCGAGGAATTGCCTACCTAGTGGCAACTCAACAGCCAGATGGTACTTGGTTTGAGGCTGACTTTACAGGTACTGGCTTTCCTTGTCATTTTTATCTCAAGTATCATCTGTATCAACAATACTTTCCTTTAATTGCGCTAGGTCGCTATCAAGCAGTGATTCAATAAAGGTTAAAAGGTTGTTTGAAAAGTGGTTGACTGTGATTTGAATCGAATTTTTACCCCCCTTAATCCCCCATTATAAAGGCTACGGTGTATACACAAGTCCTAAAATCATTGCCTGGTAAGATACAAGCCTTGGTAGGCAAGGTTTTGAGTTAAGCAAACTGATTATCAATAGTGTCAGCTTATTGATAGAGTACTAATGGAAAATCAAGGATTTTAAAAATAATTTTCCGTTGTTTTTCGTTGATTTGATTGCCAACTCGACTTGTGTATACACGGTAGCATTATAAAGGGGGGAAACAAGAAAATCCGGTTCCCTCCCCTTATAAAGGGGAGGGTTAGGGAGGGGTAAAAAAATATTTGATACATCAATCATGACTTTTAAAACATCCTCTAAGAATAATTATTGAAAGCAACGGGGAACTCCATTCCCGAACTTCGTCCCGCTACGCTAATAATGTGGATGGACGAGGTTGTTTCCCCTGTTGCTCTATGGTGTACACACAAGTCCTAAAAATTTAGCTTGATGACGCTTTCTTAATTCTCATATAGAGCATGAGAACGAAAGAAATAGAATTGTTAGTCGATGGAATGCCGTTGTTAGTCGATGCAATGCCATTGTCAGTCGATGCAATACCATTGCAGGTCAAGAGACTTGTCTTAAAACTGGGAGAAAATCATGGCTAATTCATCATTTGATATCTCTAACTTGAATGGCAGCAATGGCTTTGCTATAAACGGCATAGATGGGGACTCAGGCTACAGAGTCAGCAATGCGGGGGACATCAACAGCGATGGCGTTGACGACTTGATTATTGCCGCACCTCTTGCCAACCGCAATGGCATCACTTTCGCTGGGGAAAGCTATGTGGTATTTGGGGGGGCGAATGTTGGCAGTAGCGACGTGTTCAATCTCTCTGACTTAAATGGCACTAATGGCTTTACTATCACCGGCTTTGGTGGTGACTCAGGCAGGTCAGTTAGCAATGCAGGGGATATTAACAACGATGGTATTGACGACCTGATTATTGGCGCACCTTTTGCCTCTCGCAACGACATTTCTCAAGCTGGGGAAAGCTATGTAGTGTTTGGGGGGACGAATGTTGCTAGTAGCGGCGCCCTCAACCTCTCTGACTTGAATGGCACTAATGGCTTTACCATCACCGGCATTAATGACATAGACACCATAGGTAACTCAGTTAGCAATGCGGGAGACGTTAACAACGATGGTATTGACGACTTAATTATTGGGGGATTTGGGAAAAGCTATGTGGTGTTTGGGAGGACGAATGTGGGCAGTGGCGGCAGCCTCAACCCCTCATCCCTAGATGGCACTAATGGCTTTGTCATTAATGGGGGTAACAAATTTAGTCTCTCAGTCAGTAATGCGGGGGACATTAACAATGATGGCATTAACGACCTGGTTATTGGAACCTATGAAGCCGACCCTAACGGCAAGGAGAATGCTGGGCAAAGTTATGTGATATTTGGGGGGAAAAATGTCGGCAGTGGCGGCACTTTTAACCTCTCTGACTTAAATGGCAGCAATGGCTTTGCCATTAATGGTATTGCAGCAGGTAACGAATCAGGCTTCTCAGTCAGTAATGGGGGGGACATTAACAACGATGGCATTGATGATTTGATTATTGGGGCATGGCGTGCGCCCGCCAACGGTGTCATTCAAGCTGGGCAAACCTATGTGCTATTTGGGGGAACGAATATCGGCACTAGTGGCACTTTTAACCTTTCTGACTTGAATGGCACTAATGGCTTTGCCATTAATGGTATTACTAAGAATAGCTTCTCAAGCTCTTCAGTCAGCAATGCAGGGGACGTCAACGCTGATGGTATTGACGACCTGATTATAGGCGCACCTGATGGTAGGCAAGCCTATGTGGTGTTTGGGGGGACGAATGTGGGCAAAAGTGGCAGCCTCAACCTCTCTGATTTGAATGGCACTAATGGCTTTATCATTCCTGGGGGTGGCGCGATAGGTCTTTCAGTTAGTTCTGCGGGTGACATCAACAACGATGGCGTTGGCGACCTGATTATAGGCGCACCTTTTGCCACACCCAACGGCATCCCTGGCGCTGGGCGAAGCTATGTGTTGTTTGGCGGGCCAAATATCGGAGTTAGCACTCTTAAGCTGACGGGAACTCCTGGTGCAGATACTCTTGTAGGCACGGCTAGCAACAACATCATCGATGGTTTAGCTGGTAACGATACCTTAACAGGCAATGGTGGTCAAGATAAGTTTGTGATTCGCCGAGGCGATGGCAATGACATCATCACTGATTTTGGCGGTGTAGGTAAAGGCACAAATCCATTGGCGGCTGTAATTGCTAAAGTAGACACTTTGCAATTTACAGGGAGTGGCTTAACTGTCCGAAATCTGCTGTTGACTCAAAAAGGCAAGACTCTAGAAGTTACCTTTGAAAATGTGGCTAATACCAAAGTCACTCTGCAAAACTTTCTGTTGGAAAATTTGCATAATCTGAAAGCTTCTGGAACAACAGCCATTGGCAATATTCTGTTTGATGGCCAAACTAGCATCACAGACAGCTTTAATGTCTTTGATGCCAGTTCCACTCAAACTAGCCTGTTCAACAAGAACACGGTGACATTCCTTAATGACCTATCCAACAACATTAAGGGTTTTGACAACTCTGCTGATGTGGTCAATGGTCAGGGGGGTAATGACAAAATCGACGGCAAAAGTGGCAATGACCTGCTGCGGGGTGACGCTGGTAATGATACTTTCATTGGTGGTGCAGGCAATGATACCCTTGTTGGTGGTGCAGGTGCTGACAGATTTTTCTACAACACCAATGCTGCTTTTGTTAGTGCTACTGTTGGTGTAGATGCGATCGCTGATTTTAAACACTCCGAAGGTGACAAAATTATCCTAGATAAAACTACCTTTAATGCTATTACTTCTGCTACGGGAACAGGTTTTAGTAATGCCAGTGATTTTAAAATTACTTCTTCAGCAGCGACCAGCACGGCGAAAATTGTTTATAACGCTGTAACTGGACAGTTGTTTTACAACCAAAATGGCAGCGCGGCTGGTTTTGGTAGCGGTGGTCTATTTGCAACTCTGACTGGTGCGCCGATTTTGATTGGTTCAGACTTCGTCATTCAAGCATAGTAGATTAATAAGGCACATACCAATAGGCTTGGGTTCAGCTTTTTCATCTCTCCCTGCTTCCTTTAGAGGTAAATTTCCTTAACCCAATGTTTAGGATAAAATACCATAACTATTAACTTAAAATAATTAATTTAAAAAGAAAGGTGGGGCTATGCCTCACCTTTCTTTTTTAACTCAAAACCATTACAGCACCCGTTTAAAGAAAGTCACTAAATCCTCAAGGTTGGGTGTATGAAGTAAATCTATTACTTCTGTAGCTTTTTCAGAAGGTATATAGTCATTTGGTATACCGATAATTGTAGTTCCCAAATTTTGGGCGAGGTGATACCAAAAAGCTAATTTATCGTCAGCGCTCATTGAAGTATATTCTTGAGTAGGAATTGCTGTTTCCCCTGCTTCGCCTTGGTTTAGCAGTTGACGCAAAGCAGAAACCTGTTCTTGTTGTGGCAGGTTTTGAATTTGTGCAACTAAATTCCCAGTTTTTTCGTTGCACACATCATTGAGAGCGATCGCTGGAATTTCATCAGAAATTTCAGTGTAAAGTAAAGCTAGCACACTCAGGCGATCGTCTGTATCTAAACTTTGAAATTTTGATACACTTTGTTCTAAAAAATTTACGTTGGTAGAAGTCATAAACACCTCAAATTAATTAACTACTTAAATAACTAAAAAAATATCGATTTAATAAATAAAACATTGTATTATATACCACTAATAATATAAATTAGGCATATTTAAACCAACCAAAAGACAGATTAATTCAAGTATCATTATTTTTAATATATTTGAGTACAAAACAAAAGGCGTTACGACTGTAGGGTAAAACTGGACTAACTGGACTAAGGACATAGATAAATGACACAGAGTAAGAGTTTTAGTTTTTTACTCTGTGTTTATGTATCAAGATAAGATAAAGATGCCAGTCATCAAAATTCAGTTTGATATTAAGCGACTGGCCAATATAGCTAGCTTTACCAGCGATATAATACCCTTGCAAGTAGCCTCAAACGCTCTAAAAACTTCAAAAGTGCTAAATTTCAGCACCTGCTTTTGCTTCGGCGCCCATTGGCGAAACATAATCACGGAAAAGAGTAATCTGTTGCTCAAACTCTAATCCTTGAATTCTGCCAAATAACTGTTGACATTCTGAAGGAAGTTCATAATCAGAAGGTACAGTAATGATAGTTCCATCATCCATACCTTGAGATAATCGATACCAAAATAGTAGCTTAGTGGTATCACCTAGAGAACCATATTCACGAGAAATTTGGGTATCTACTTTATTAATCAAGTCACGCTGAACTTGTAATTGTTGTTCGTGAGATAATTCCTTAACTTGATTAAACAAACCCTCAGCAATTTCTGGCGAAACAGTACTAGCACCAGGAGCAGCTGGTGTAATTGAGCCACCCATTTCTTTATAAACGAACCAAAACAAAGCCAGTTGTTGATCCACACCCAACTGTTGCCAAGCTTGAACATGTTCACGAATGGTTGGATCGCCAGTTTGTGTAAATGTCATTATTAACTCCAATTGCAATTAATTGATTTCATTAGCAAGGTTATCAAATGTACATTTAACGTTTTACCCTACTGAAGACAGATGTATTGAAATCATAAAGAAGAACAATTATAGACAAGACATACATTGGGCAACCTGTAGTCCTGCATTAGAAGTATTACAATTAGATAAAAACCCAATATCAAAAGCAAATATAATGACCTTTAGCAAAGTAAAGGAGTTAGTAATGGGCGGGTATGGTAGCAAATTGAGATATTATCAGGGACTATTTCTGTAGATAGATGTTAATTTTATTGTGACAGTGCTTAAAAAGCACTGCCTAATTCAGCCATATTATTTATTAATGGCTGCATTCACTAAGAATAGAGCTTTTACTTTTATCTAGCTTATTCTCGTCGATCTTGATAATCTTCAGAAGATTTTGGATCTAACTCCCAGCGAGAATCGTCACGCTCCTCTAAAATTTCGTTGGTACGCAGAAACGCAAAATCATCCATTTCTAGCCCTACTGCTGCTTCTAGCTCCTCAGTTACATTTTGATCGGGAGTGGAAGTACTACCACCAACAGCTTCATCCCCAACTGCATCTGCATCTTGCCAATAAGCGTCAACATCGCCACCAGTAAGTTCAGGACTAGTTTCTGTATATTCCTGTCTTTCTGCTCTCATTGAGCGCCCACCAATATTGTATCCCGGCAAGTCTTTCACACCAGTACCGTAGGATTCGGTAATTTCCTGTGGCAAATCATTGGTTTCAATTTCGTCATTATGATTTTTTTCTGCCATGATACTAGCCCTTTTGTGCATTCTCACAATAACGTTTTCCTGTAACCTAGTTGTCTTACCAAAGATGTATAGCTTTAGAAATAAAATAATCTATCCCCTTGGTACGAAGTTAAACTAGCCATCAAGCCATACGATTGTAAATATGAATTCATGGTCAAGCAACTTGTAGTTGAAGTTTTTAGTTATGAGTTAGTAGCTCTCAAACCGAAATTATTCAGTAGGCAGATTCTTACTCATAACTATTTTTTATTATCAGCAAAAATCAAATTTAACTTTAGCCATTTAACTTGAGATTCATGCTTTTAACTAAAGAATTTTGATAAGTGGAGGTAGACAGTGGAATACGATGAGTTCATTACACATGTACAAAGCCTTACCCAATCAGATTCTCGTGAAGAGGCAGAACGTGCTACCCGTGCCACACTAGAAACCCTTAAAGAACGAATAGCAAATGATGAAGCACAGGAACTAGCTGCAAGTTTGCCCCAACCACTAGGGGATTATTTACGAGGAAAAGAAGGAGATAGTGGTGGCTCTTTCAACTTACAAGAGTTTATTACTCGTGCAATGTTTGGGGCTTAACCAACAGGTGAAGTTTCTGCATAGTGGGCAATTCAAATAAAATTTATCAGAAATAATTCTGATTTTTGAACTTTCCTAATCGATAAATATTGCAGCTAGTAAAATACTAGAAATAAACAGGTAATATAATCAATGACTGACCATAATAATCATTTTGGTAAGAAAAAAGTTGCCATTCTCATTGAACATGCAGTAGAAGATGCAGAATTTACAGTTCCTTATAATGGACTAAAACAAGCGGGAATGGAAGTAGTAGTCCTTGGTTCCCGAATGAATGAAAAATATAAGGGTAAACGCGGTAAACTTAGCATCCAAGCTGATGGTACTACTACAGAAGCGATCGCAGCCGAATTCGACGCTGTGATTATTCCCGGTGGGATGGCTCCCGACCAAATGCGGCGGAACACCAACACAGTACGTTTTGTCCAAGAAGCCATACAACAAGGAAAATTAGTTGCTGCTGTTTGTCATGGGCCACAAGTTTTGATTGAAGGCGACTTGCTCAAAGGTAAACAAGCCACTGGTTTTATTGCTATTGCCAAAGACATGATTAACGCTGGCGCAAAATATCTAGATGAGCCGGTAGTAATTGATGGAAATTTGATTACATCTCGTGAACCTGGAGACTTGCCAATTTTCACCACAACTGTATTAAGCCATTTGGGTTATGGTGGCAAAGATGCTGTATTACCAAATGCAAAAGAGACAAGTGCTGAATGGTGGAAGCTAGCTGATGCTTGGGGTGGCTCTACTAAAGGTGAGATCGCCAAAGGTTTAAATAATGCCCTTGCTGGTGAACGTTATTCACTAGAAGCATTTGAAAACTACTTGCAAAAGGAATCAGATAACGAAGTTAACTCAGTCTTTCAAGAAATAATTGCTAATAAACAGCGCCACATTCAAAAACTGGAAACCTATCTTCAGCTATTGGGCGAAAAACCTTCTTTAGGGGCAAATATTGCCAATCAGTATGCCAAGGTGAAAACTGCCTTAACAGGAAGTGATGACATATATCAGTTACGTTCTGCTTTAGGTGATCTCCAAACTGGTATCGGCGACGTTGGCAATTTATGTGCAATGTTCACTGACCCAGTAGCAACTAGTATCTTCAAAGAAATTTACCAGGATTTATTGAAATACGAACAGCGATTAGTAGAACTGTATCGGGCGCGGATAGGCGGTCAGATTCAGCCTCCTAAGCCCACTACAGGGGCTGCTGTTTCAATGTAAGGTTTTTGAACGAACGTAGACGGCTACCGCAGAGGCGCAAATAACACAGAGATACAAAGAAGAGGATATTTGCGCCTCTATAGTGAATTTACTGTGATGGAGATATAAAAAAGTGACTTCAACATCAGGTGATAAACCAAGTACCAATCAGGCTGAAGCTAGTGAAGTAGAGCGTTGGGCATCTCTCATCGGTGGTGGTGCGATGGTACTGATGGGTTTAAGGCAAGGTTCATTGCGGGGAGCGTTAACGGCTTTGGCTGGTGGTGGTTTGCTCTATCAAGGTGCAACAAAGCAAAGCACAATTCAGCAAGCGCAGGAAGCAATAGGGATAAACAAACCCATCAAAGTTGAAAAGACAGTAACGATCAATAAATCGGCAGAAGAATTGTATCGCTTTTGGCACGACTTTGAGAATTTGCCTACATTTATGAAGCATCTCAAATCTGTCAAAGTGCATAACGAAAAACGTTCTCATTGGGTTGCTAATGCACCATTGGGTAACAGCGTGGAATGGGATGCAGATATTCTCGAAGACCGAGAAAATGAATTTATTTCTTGGGCTTCTGTAGAAGGTGCAGATGTTGATAATTCTGGTTTTGTTCGCTTCAAAAAAGCACCAGGCGATCGCGGCACGGAAGTTAAGGTTGTTTTGGAGTATAACCTCCCCGGTGGAGCATTAGCAGCTACCGTAGCTAAACTTTTTGGTGAAGAACCAGAACAGCAAATTGGTGATGAATTGCGGCGCTTCAAAATGCTAATGGAAGCAGGCGAAATTGCCACCACCGAAGGTCAACCTTCTGGACGCAAGTAGAGTTATTTGTTCTTTGTCCTCTGTCATTTGTCCTTTGCCTAAAGCGAATGACCAATGACCCTTACGGGTTCGCCAGTTGCTTATGGGGGAAACCCCCAAGACCGCACTGGCTCACTAATGACCAATGACCCTTACGGGTTCGCCAGTTGCTTATGGGGGAAACCCCCAAGACCGCACTGGCTCACTAATGACCAATGACTAAGGACTAATAACTATGAAAGCAGTCTGCTGGAACGGTGCTAATGATGTGCGGGTACAGTCGGTACCAGATCCGACAATTCTCAACCCGCGTGATGCGATTATTAAAATTACTTCCACGGCGATTTGTGGCTCTGATCTACATATATATGGTGGCTATATTCCCACAGTGCAACAGGGTGACATTATTGGTCACGAATTCATGGGGGAAGTCGTAGAAGTTGGCAAGGGAGTCAACAATTTAAAAATAGGCGATCGCGTTGTTGTTCCTTCTACAATTGGCTGCGGTAATTGCAATTATTGCCAACGTGATATGTGGTCATTATGCGATAATTCCAATCCCAACGGCTGGATTCAAGAAAAATTGTTTGGCAATATCACCTCAGCAATTTATGGCTACTCCCACATGCTAGGTGGGTATGCAGGCGCACAAGCAGAATATATCCGTGTACCCTTTGCTGATGTGGGTGTCGTTAAAGTTCCGCCAGACTTGCCGGATGAGATGTTATTATTCATCTCCGACGCTATCCCCACAGGTTATATGGGCGCAGAATTATGCGATATTCAACCGGGTGATACCGTAGCCGTTTGGGGTTGCGGTGCTGTTGGACAATTTGCCATGATTAGTGCCTACATGATGGGAGCCGAAAAAGTGATCGCTATAGATCGCTTTCCCGAACGCCTGGAAATGGCGAAAAAGTTTGCCAAAGCAGAAGTGATTAACTACGAAGAAGTTAATGCTGGCGAAGCGTTGAAAGAGATGACTGGTGGTCGTGGCCCCGATGCTTGCATCGATGCCGTTGGTTTAGAAGCACACGGTGTTGGTTTAGAAGACTTCTACGACCAGACAAAACAAAAGCTCAGATTGGAAACCGACCGTCCCCACGTTCTGCGGGAAATGATGGTCGCCTGTCGTAAAGGCGGGACTCTTTCAATCATGGGTGTTTATGGTGGTTTTGTAGACAAAATACCATTGGGTGCAGCCTTCAATAAGGGTCTAACCTTTAGGATGGGACAAATGCATGGACAAAAATATATGCATTCGTTATTGCAGATGGTTTTGGATGGAAAACTTGATCCATCCTTTGTTGTCACCCATCAATTGCCACTAGAACAAGCACCCCACGCTTACCACATCTTTCAACAAAAAAAGGATAACTGCATCAAAGTTGTTCTTAAACCCTAAATGGCAAATAGTCATTTAGAGTTTTGAATTGTACACCTAACATAATGCAATTGAGGTTTTTTATGAATCGATTAACTTCTTGGCTACGAAATATTCGCATTTCCCAAATTGTTGTAGTTTTCCTAGTAGGATTTATGTTTCTACTGGGTCAAGCTTTTACCTACGTTGATGTAGCACAAGCTGATGTTACAACTCCAGAGGGTACTTATTACAAAGGAATCCCAGACCGACAAGGTGAAAGCAGAAACGATACCCAAACTACAAATAGCCGAAATCCGTTAAAAAGCGCTGCTGATAATATCCGCGAAAAGCTAAACTTGGATGAAGAGACTCCTCGCTCTACAAAAGAGTTTCTGAAGTCTACAAAAAATAAAGCCGAAGACACAGTTCAGCCATTGACTGAAACGAAAGAAGGTTATTACCGAACTGCTCCTAGCAAGCAACTCAGAAATAGAGTCTAGACGGGTAGCAATTTTTGAGTCTAACTTTTTGACTCACACACTGTAAAACAACCTTTGAAAATTTTTTGAGACGCGATAACTATCGCGTCTCAAAATCAGGCTAAATCAAGTGTTTATCTTGATATTAACGAGCCAGGAATGATAAGTAAGGACTAAAATATTATGAAAGCAGTTTGCTGGCATGGAGCAAACGATGTGCGGGTAGATACAGTTCCCGACCCCAAAATTCTTAACCCACGCGATGCCATTGTTAAAATTACTTCCACAGCAATTTGTGGTTCAGATTTGCATATTTACGACGGCTACATTCCCACCATGCAAAAGGGCGATATCCTTGGTCATGAATTCATGGGGGAAGTTGTAGAACTTGGAAGTGCAGTTAAAAATGTGAAGGTAGGCGATCGCGTCGTTGTTCCTTTTACTATATCTTGCGGTAGCTGCTTTTTCTGCAATCGGGATTTATGGTCACTGTGCGACAACTCTAACCCCAATGCTTGGTTAGTAGAAAAGCAAATGGGACATTCGCCAGCAGGTTTATTTGGCTACTCTCATTTATTCGGCGGTTACGCTGGTGGTCAAGCAGAGTATGCAAGAGTACCCTTTGCCGATGTGGGCTTGTTCAAAATTCCCGATGGTTTAACGGATGAGCAAGTGCTATTTTTAACAGATATTTTCCCTACTGGCTACATGGCAGCTGAGAACTGCAACATAAAACCCGGTGATATTGTTGCCGTTTGGGGTTGTGGCCCAGTTGGGCAATTCGCAATTAAAAGCGCATATATGCTCGGTGCGGAACGGGTAATCGCCTTTGACCGCGTTCCTGAACGGCTGCAAATGGCTAAAGAATACGGCAAAGCAGAAGTTCTCAACTACGAAGAAGTGAATATTGGCGAAGCACTTAAAGAAATGACTGGCGGTCGTGGCCCCGATGCTTGCATAGATGCAGTGGGAATGGAAGCACACGGCACAGACTTTATGGCATTCTACGACCAAGTAAAGCAAGCAGTACGTCTAGAAACAGACCGTCCGACAGCACTACGGCAAGTAATAGTATCTGCTGCTAAAGGTGGTCACGTATCACTTGCGGGTGTGTACGGTGGCTTTTTAGATAAAATCCCGATGGGTGCTGCCATGAACAAGGCATTAACCTTCAAAATGGGACAAACTAACGTCCACAAGTATCTAAAACCTTTACTAGAACACATCCAAAATGGTGACATTGATCCAACCTTTATCATCACCCATACTTTACCTCTAGAACAAGCGCCCCACGGCTACGAAATTTTTAAGCACAAGAAAGATAACTGCATCAAAGTTGTACTCAAACCTTAGTAGGGAATGGGGAATGGGGAATAGGGAATTGGAAACAAGGAAAATAACCATGCCCAATACCCAAAGTTAAAAGTATAAAGAGGCAAAAAATATGTCTGATAAAACCGTTATCAAAGTAGACTCTAGCCATTCGCCTAAAGGTGAACTTGGTCAAAAATATCTTGCATCTGGCAAAAGCATTTCTATGCGCCTATGGGAGAATGAGGAAGCGAATGAACCTAAAGAGCCAACAGCACGGGAATATGAAACTGTTGGTTATGTAATCAAAGGTCGTGCAGAATTACATATTGAAGGGCAAACGATTTTACTAGAACCTGGCAGTTCTTGGGTAGTACCTAAAGGAGCCAGTCATACTTATAAAATCCTAGAATCATTCAGTGCTGTTGAAGCAACCAGTCCACCTGCTCAAGTTCACGGGCGAGACGAAAACTGATTTGCAGCTATCTGAAGTTATGCGTTAGCGAAGCTCACCGAAGGTATCGCTAAAAAATAGCTGCTCTCAAGTGCATGGAATATAAAGCGTTTGTAGGGGAACAACAGTGTTGTTCCCCTATTTACTTTGACCGAAGAGGCAGGGGAGCAGGGGGGGAGGGGGAAAAATCCACTCATTTGCCCTGCTACAAGGGTTTCAAAGCCAATGCATTTATTTATGGATGGGGTTTCCCCCCTGCTCCCTGCTCCCTGCCCCTTTTCCTCTTCTTTGACTCGCTATCTAGCCTGGTAAAGCAATACAATAAACTACTGCCTTTTGGTTATACCTTTCTCGAAAGAAGCCAGAGCTTTTTAAAATCCTTTCCTAGACAGAACTATAAAGAAAAAAGCCCTAGTCGCAATACTTATTTAAAAATATTATTTTAATAATGGAGGCTAGTACCGCAAGGCGGAAGTCAAAAGGAGCCAGTTGGTTGGGTAGACAAGTGCGAAGACTTCTGCAATTACTTTTTCCCCAAAGTAGACGAGTATGAGCGCTTAATTACCAATAATCCCATTTTTCGCCGTCGCGTTCAAGGCATTGGCGCGATCGCTCGTGAACAAGCCATCAACTGGGGGCTTTCTGGCCCCATTTTACGCGCTTCTGGTGTGAAATGGGATTTGCGGAAAGTAGATCATTATGAATGCTACGACGATTTCGACTGGGAAGTGCAATGGGATACTGCTGGTGATTGTTATGCTCGTTACCTGGTCAGAATTCGGGAAATGCGCGAATCGGTGAAGATTATTCGCCAAGCCCTCAAAGGACTTCCTGGTGGTGCTTTTGAGAACCTGGAAGCCAAGCGCATGACATCAGGGAAAAAATCTAAGTGCGATAGCTTTGATTATCAGTACATCGCCAAAAAAGTTGCCCCCACCTTTAAGATTCCCAAGGGGGAAATTTACGCTCGTGTAGAAAGTGGTAAAGGTGAGTTGAGAATTTATCTAATTGGCGATGATCATGTCTTCCCCTGGCGATGGAAAATTCGTCCCGCCGATTTCAATAACTTGCAAGTATTACCCGAAATCTTACGCGGCGTGAAGGTTGCCGATCTAGTTGTAGTATTAGGTAGTATCGATATCATCATGGGATCAGTAGATCGGTAGTATAGCAAATGGGTTCGCCAAAATAGCAAATGCGATCGCCGAAATAGCAAATGGGTACTCCAAAATAACAAATGGGTACTCCAAAATAACAAATGGGTACTCCGAAATAACAAATGGGTTCGCCGAAATAACAAATGAGTTCGCCGAAATAACAAATGGGTTCGCCGAAATAACAAATGAGTTCGCCGAAATAGCAAATGAGTTCGCCGAAATAACAAATGCGTAGGCGTAGCCAGCCGTAGGCATCGCCTTTCACTAATTTATCAATAAACCTGATGCCCTGCGGAATATATGCTATGAACCTATCCCACTATTCTAAAAATCCCTACTTCTTTTCGTAAAATGTGCTTGAAAACCTTGATTTTTCGTTTTCAGTTCTCAATTAACTTAAGCTTTGTAGCACAAATATTATTAGTGGGATAGGTTCATAATTTTATGCCAGCACTTCCTATTTCATTAATCGCAGCTTCTAAAGCGATCGCTACATGAGTCCAATGAGTCCCCCCCTGGCAATAAACCACATAGGGTTTACGCAAAGGCCCATCTGCTGATAATTCCAAGGTACTCCCTTCAATAAATGTTCCCCCAGCCATGACTACTTTGCTCTCATACCCTGGCATTTCATCTGGAACAGGGTCAAGATAGGAACCGATAGGAGAATGCTGTTGTATCGCCTTACAGAAAGCAATTAGCTTTTCGGCAGAACCGAGTTTGATTGCCTGAATTACATCTCCACGGGGAGCCA
The DNA here is from genome assembly GCF_034531155.1 of Nostoc sp. ChiVER01. NCBI lineage: Bacteria > Bacillati > Cyanobacteriota > Cyanophyceae > Nostocales > Nostocaceae > Nostoc > Nostoc sp. ChiVER01. The sequence goes on from NZ_JAVRBS010000022.1 coordinate 46,627, forward strand.
GAGGTGCGGGATTAACTGGATAACCGAGTTTATCAAATACATAACCAGTTAAGTATGTCCCTTTTATCGCCTCTCCTACCATTTGCGGAGCCAGAAATAAGCCTTGGAACAGCAGGCGGTTTTGGTCAAAAGTAGCACCGCCATAACTACCGATACCGGGAGCAGTGAGGCGACAAGCCGATGCTTCCACTAAGTCGGTGCGACCTGCAACATAACCGCCAGCACTGACAATAGTACCACCAGGATTTTTAATCAATGACCCTGCCATTAAATCAGCACCTACAGCTGTAGGTTCCTTTGTTTCGATAAATTCGCCGTAGCAGTTATCCACAAAGCAAACGGTATTCGGATTTTGCCGCTTGACTAAGTGGACAATTTTTTCAATATCGGCAATTGATAAACTAGGACGCCAAGAATAGCCACAAGAACGCTGAATTAACACTAAACGAGTGTTTTCAGCCACACTACTAGTTAAAGCTTGCCAATCTATAGTTCCTTCTGGGGTTAGCTCCAATTGGCGGTAATTTATGCCAAACTCGATAAGAGAGCCTTGACCTTGACCCCGTAAACCAATGACTTCTTCAAGCGTATCGTAGGGAGAACCGACCACTGCTAACATTTCATCCCCAGGACGGAGTACACCAAATAAAGCACAAGCGATCGCATGAGTTCCCGAAACGAACTGCACCCGTACGGCCGCAGCTTCAGCGCCCATAACTTCAGCAAAAACTTTATCTAAAGTTTCTCGTCCTAAATCATCGTGGCCATAACCGCTTACACCAGCAAAGTGGTGTGCGCCCACACGGTTATTACGAAAAGCATCCAGCACTCGTTTTAGATTATGCTTGACCTGAGTGTCAATTCCAGAAAAAATTTCTAATAGTGCCTGTTCTGCTTGCCGCAGCTGTTCTAAGCTGTTCATCAGTTCCTCTTTCAAAAAAAATTAAATTATAGATATGCGGATTTTAAGATCGCGCAGACTAGGCTGGAAAATTCAAATTCAGGTTACTGCATGACAATTGCTACCTCAACTAAACCTCAAATTAACTGGGTTAATACCCTGTTCTTCATTGCACTGCACATCGGCGCTTTATTTGCCTTTGTTCCTGGTAACTTTAGCTGGACGGCAGTTGGTGTGGGTTTCTTGCTGTACTGGGTAACTGGCGGCTTAGGCGTTACTCTAGGATTTCACCGCCTTGTTACCCACCGCAGTTTTCAAACTCCCAAGTGGCTAGAATATCTTTTGGTTTTCTTTGGTACACTCTCGTGTCAAGGAGGCCCTATTGAGTGGGTCGGGACACATCGCATTCATCATTTACACTCTGATACTGACGCTGATCCCCATGACTCTAATAAAGGCTTCTGGTGGAGCCACATGGATTGGCTGATTCATTATTGTCCCGCTCACGCTGATGTTCCTCGTTTCACCAAAGACATTGCCGAAGACCCAGTTTATCAGTTTTTAGAAAAATATTTCATTTTGATCCAGGTTGCTCTAGGCGTATTGCTTTTGCTTCTAGGTGGCTGGCCCTTTGTTATTTGGGGAATTTTTGTTCGCATTGTCTGGGTTTATCACTGCACCTGGTTAGTGAACAGCGCTACTCATAAGTTTGGCTATCGGAGCTATGATTCTGGGGATCAATCGACTAATTGCTGGTGGGTAGCCGTACTAGTTTTCGGTGAAGGCTGGCATAATAACCATCATGCTTTTCAATACTCAGCTCGTCATGGGCTGGAATGGTGGGAAATCGATTTAACTTGGATGACTGTTCAGTTGCTACAAGCAGTTGGTCTGGCTACTAATGTGAAGTTGGCCCCAACAAAAGTTAGTTAGGAGAGACGCGATTAATCGTACAAGAGTGATGCGATTAATCGTGTCTGTACAGGAATTAGGATGTGTAACGTTTTTAACTCATAACTCACCACTTCTAACTCCTAACTTTTCAAAAAGCTATTTACTGGTGCGCTTGTGTCAGTTAGATTGCTATAATCCAAAGCGCTAATATTAAGAATTTTTGCGGTAAGTCACTTTTTTAGTGACTTGGTGGAGGAGTTTGTTGTTTTTTAGGTGTCCATGACTACATCAATAATTAATAGCCAGAAACTAAGTGACGAGCCTAGTAATTCCGACTTTCGGCTCAAAGATATTGTCAAAACCCTGCCACGGGAATGTTTTCAGCAGAACAGTCGCAAAGCTTGGACACAAGTACTGCTCAGTGTCCTGGCGGTTGCCTTGGGCTATTACAGCCTGATTATTACTCCTTGGTTCCTCTTGCCCCTAGCTTGGATTTTTACAGGCACTGCTTTAACAGGTTTTTTTGTAATAGGCCATGATTGTGGTCACAGGTCTTTTGCCAAACGTCGTTGGGTAAATGATTTGGTGGGGCACTTCTTCATGATGCCGTTGATTTACCCCTTTCACAGTTGGCGCATTAAGCATAATTATCACCATACTCATACCAACAAGCTGGATGAGGACAATGCTTGGCATCCAATCAGACCAGAAGTGTTTGAAAATTGGGATAAAACCCGGCAGTCTGCTTTTGAGTTGTTCATGCGTAAACGCTTCTGGTGGGTAGGTTCCATTGGACATTGGGCTGTGGTGCATTTTGATTGGCGGAACTTCAAAACTAAAGACCAGTCGAGTATCAAGCTTTCTGTGGCAGTAGTAGTTGTGTTTGCAGCGATCGCTTTCCCACTTCTGATCGCCACAACTGGCATCTGGGGATTTGTCAAATTTTGGCTAGTGCCCTGGATGATTTACCATTTTTGGATGAGTACTTTTACTATTGTTCACCACACTGCCGCAGATGTTCCTTTTGCTACAGCAAATAAATGGAACGAAGCTTTAGCACAGTTAGCTGGCACTATTCATTGCGATTATCCGCGCTGGGTAGAAATTTTGTGCCATGATATCAATGTTCATGTCCCTCATCATATTTCTACTGCGATTCCTTCTTATAATTTACGGCTAGCTTACAGCAGCATCAAAGAAAATTGGCAGCCTTATCTCCATGATGAGTGTAAGTTTTCTTGGTCTTTAATGAAGCAGATTACAGACCAATGTCAACTATATACAACTGATGTTGGCTATCAGACTTTCAACGAATATTACAGAGAGCAATAAATAGCACTGTGATTACACTCACGCTCTTGAATCAACGAGGGCGTTTATCATGCTGTGTTTAAATAAAATCTGGCAGTTTTTTACTGACTAAAATTGTTAGATCAATTGCCAGAAATTACCCTCTTGTGTGTTAGCGATCGCTAGTTTCGTGGGCATTCTAGAGGTGAGATAATTGTGTCTCAAATAAAGTTCCGATTTACATCCAACAAAAAAACCCAGTGCAATTAGATACCATCAGTTTCAACAAGTCTCTTAGCGGTGAAACGTCTGAGGATACAACTAAATTACCTTTCACTCTTCAAGATTTAAAAGCTTCAATTCCTGCTGAATGCTTTCAGCCCAATGTGACAAAATCACTTTTTTACTTCTTTCGTGACATCTTGATTATTGGTCTGCTTTATGCAGTTGCTCATTACCTAGATTCTTGGCTTTTCTTTCCGATTTTCTGGCTAATGCAAGGAACGATGTTTTGGGCTTTGTTTGTAGTCGGACATGACTGCGGACACCAATCTTTTTCTAAGCAGAAATGGCTCAATGATTTGATTGGACATCTTTCTCACACACCAATACTTGTTCCTTATCATGGTTGGCGGATTAGTCACAGAACTCATCACAAAAATACTGGCAATATTGATAATGATGAAAGCTGGTATCCTGTAAGCGAATCACAATATAAGGAGATGCCTTTAGCCCAAAAGATCGGCAGATATTATGTTTTTCTTTTGGCTTATCCTGTGTATTTATTTAAGCGTTCTCCTAATAAAGAAGGCTCCCACTTTTTGCCCAGCAGTTCGCTTTTCAAACCATCAGAAAAATGGGATGTCATCACTAGTACTGTACTTTTGATTGGCATGGTAGGTTTGCTAGGTTTCTTCACCTACCAATGGGGTTGGATGTGGTTGCTGAAATATTATGCAGTGCCTTACCTTGTGTTCATAGTTTGGCTAGATTTGGTGACGTTCTTGCACCACACAGAGCCAGAGCTTCCCTGGTATCGTGGAGAAGATTGGACTTTCTTGAAAGGCGCAATTTCTAGTATTGATCGTGATTATGGTTTAGTTAATCATATCCATCACGATATCGGTACTCATGTTGCTCACCATATATTCCTTAACATCCCTCACTACAATTTGCTGAAGGCAACTGAGGCAATAAAACCAGTGATGGGTGAATATTTCCACAAATCGGAAGAACCAATTTGGAAATCATTATGGAATTCATGTATCAATTGCCATTTTGTCCCTGATACTGGTAGTAAGATTTACTACACATCCAACAATAAGTTAGTTAAAGATTAAGACTCAGATTCCCGGCTTCTTTAAAAAAGTCGGGAATCCTAGATTTTTGTTAATGCTTTATGACCATTTAACACTAGCTAATTTATATAAAGTTTTAGAAAAGTTGTATTAAAGATTACTTAACTACTTTAGTAAAGCTTACTTTTTGAAGGGTGTTGGTGTAGCCCGCCGCAGGCATCGCATATTACATTATTAGTGATTCTAACTTTAGCAGTATTTGAGCATCCTCAGCCTGCCGGAAATTTCAACTTCCTAGCTGTAAAATAAAATATAGATAGATGACGTACCCCAGATTCTAGGGCAAAGCGGAACCTTTGTGTTAGACGCTCTTTCTTGCTTGTGCAGAAGACACGGTTAATTTTATCTAAATTTAGTGACTTAAGACCATTACCTGCTAGGGTTATAAATCAGCACAAACTAGACTATATATAGTATAGATAAATTACCCAAAACTCTTTCCAGCTTTAAAATCAGAGGTATCAATGATTATAACTAATTTTAGCAAACAAAGAAATGAATTTAAGGAACCTAAAATACTCAAAGCTAAACCACATTGGCAAGGGCAAAATTTGAGCGATACTCCTGTCAAAACTAAAGATACCAAGACGGAAGATATAGCACCCGATAGTTCGATTTTAAATAACTTGAATCGTGGTCGAGTTGCTATTTTTATTGATGGTTTAAGCCTGTTTCATACAGCATTACAACTTGGTATAGAAATTGACTACGTTAAATTGCTTTGTCATTTAACTAACGGTTCAAGACTGTTGCGTGCTTTCTTTTATACTGGGGTTGATACCACTAATGAAAAGCAACAGGGTTTTTTATTGTGGATGCGTCGTAACGGCTATCGTGTAGTAGCTAAAGATATCACACAACCAGCAGAAAATTTCAAAAAATCAAATTTGAACGTAGAAATTGCTGTAGACATGATAACTTTAGCTCCTTATTATGATACTGCGGTTTTAGTCAGTGGCGATGGGGATCTGGCTTATGCTGTGAATGCTGTCAGTAGAATGGGGGTTCGGGTGGAAGTGGTAAGTCTACAAAATACTACTAGTGAAAGCTTGATCGATGTTGCTGATTGCTTCATTGACCTTGATAGTATTAAGACATACATTCAAAAAGATTCTAATCTTGGCTATAGTTATCGCACGCCGTCAAATTCAAACCTTTAACTAGTGGTTTGTCTCATTAATTTTGCAGGGCTGCTAGATCCCCGACAACTTCCGCGAAGTCGGGGATCTGAAGACTACTAGTACAACACGGCGGAAATGGAGCAACCATTCAAAATCCCTAAAAAGCTCATTCCATAATACTTTTGACTTTTGAATTTTGACTTTTGACTTCGGCCTTGCGGTACTAGTCCCCAGTTCTATTTGCGTATTTTCCTCGACCCTAATTGAAATGGATATTTTAATAGTTGAAGATGAACCAGAAATTGCTCGTTTAATCGAACTCTCTTTAGAAAAAGAAGGATTTTTTTGTCGCACTAGCCGCGATGGGATGAATGCTTTGCGGATGTTTCAAGAGCAACCACCTGATTTAATTATTCTGGATTTAATGATTCCTGGTTTAGATGGGTTGGAAGTTTGTGCCAGAATTCGCCAGAAACCAGGTGTAAAAGATCCTTACATTTTAATGCTTACGGCTAAGGGTGAGGAAATTGATCGCGTCATTGGTCTGTCTACTGGTGCTGATGATTACATGGTTAAACCCTTTAGCCCCAGAGAGTTAGTAGCTAGAGTACGGGCACTACTGCGGCGTAGCCTCCGCCAAGGGGGACAGCATCAAGTCAATCGTACCCAACACTTTATTGTTGATGTAGACCAGCGCACTGCTAGTCGTCAGATGGATTCTCAGGAAGTTGAAGTTTTAGATTTAACTACCCTAGAATTTAACTTGCTAACTACCTTTGTCAGCAATCCTGGTCGAGTTTGGAATCGCACTCAACTAATTGATAAACTTTGGGGAGATAACTTTTTTGGCGATGAACGAGTGGTGGATACTCATGTAGCTCGGTTGCGAAAAAAGATTGAGCCTGATTCGGCAAATCCTACTTTTATTAAAACTGTTGTTGGGGTGGGCTATAAATTTGAAGATCCTCTGGTAGGGTAAATCTTATGAAAATAGGGCTGAGAACGCGCCTATTTCTCTCCCACTTAGTAGTAATGCTCGTGGGGGTAGCTAGTTTGGTGAGTATCAGTAAAATATCTTCCCCTCGTTTGTTTGTATTGCATTTGGAGCGATTAGAAAATCAGGGATTTGACTTAATCGATGTCCGTACTGAATTGGTTGCAGGATTTGAACTTGCTTGGCGGCGAAGCACTATTTGGTCAGTGTTAGTTGGCACGACTGCCGCCGGGGGATTAAGTTACTGGGTGTCCAGACGGATTATGCAGAGGTTGACCGAGATGGAACAAATCACCCAAAAATTTGCTGCCGGTCAGATGGATGCACGACTACCGATGTCTGACATTCCAGAACTTAATGGATTGGGTGCTAGTTTCAACCGGATGGCAGCCAGTTTAGAAGGGGTAGAAGCACGACGGCGAGAAGTAATTGGAGACATGACCCATGAATTACGGACTCCGTTAACTGTGGTGCGCGGTTATTTGGAAGAACTGGCTGATGGAGAAATTGAAGCGTCTCCTGAGATTTATCGGCGTTTAGCTAAAGAAACTAGGCGCTTAGAGCGATTGGTGAACGATTTACAAGAACTATCTAAGGCAGAAGCTGGTTATTTGCCAATTAATATCCAACGGGTAAATCTGCGTCCGTTGTTAGAGTCATTAGTGGAGAAATTTACCGATCAACTGTTGGAGGATGGGCCAATTCTGGTATTGGAATGTCCATCTGTATTACCTCCTGTATTGGCAGATATTGACCGCACAGAACAGGTGTTGGTTAATTTGCTGGGTAATGCAGTGCGTTACACGAATGAAGGTTCAATTACAATTCGTGTTGGAACTGAAGCATCTCAACTTTGGATTGCGGTTATGGATACAGGTATTGGTATCGCTCCAGAAAATTTGCCTCATGTGTTTGAGCGTTTCTGGCGAGCCGATCAGTCGCGCGATCGCCATTCGGGAGGTACTGGTATTGGCTTAACTATTTCCCGTCGTTTGATTGAACTACAAGGCGGTCAGATTCAGGTAGAAAGCGAGTTGGCAGTTGGCAGTACGTTTCGGTTTTTTCTGCCTTTAGCTTGAGATAAATGATTGACACAATGTAGTCACTGCTATGTCATACACAATTGCTAATTTGAAAGTATCCAAATTCTTTGTTTTTTGATGGATGCGGAGATTTTGGAAGTATATAGAGTATAGTGTTATGTCTACTTTTATTTTGGCTACTTTTTGGGTTAGTTTACTTAGTGTTTCGGGTTATGCTGCGATCGCCTACCTGTTCCCTCAAAATCGTTCCTAAGACTGACCAAATAACAATTTGCTATTCAATCTTAAGAAGGGATTGCAAAAATTTAGCAATAAATTCACGGTTCTTGGTTGAATGTCTTATTGGTCAGCAGTGACGATCGCGATCGCAAAGCCATCATATCCTTTGCTGCCCACTGTCTGGATTGCCGTGGCGCAAACGCGTGGCTCAGAGGCGAGTAGTTCGTTGAAGCGACGCACTCCTTGGACGCTAGGATCGCTGCTGGTGGCATCAATCACTGCTCCGTTACGCACAACATTATCGGCAATGATTAGGCTACCGCGACGGGAAAGCTTGAGCGCCCATCTGAAGTAATCTGGATTGTTTGGCTTGTCGGCGTCAATGAAGATTAGGTCAAATGTATGACCTTCGGCAGCAATCTGTGGCAGCGTAGAGAGTGCCTGTCCGAGGCGCAGGTCAACGATATCGGACAGACCAGCGTGGGCGAAGTTGGTGTGGGCGACTTCGGCGTGCTTTGGGTTAGCCTCCAGCGTAATCAGACGGCCGTCGTTGGGTAACGCCCGCGCCAGCCAGATGGTACTGTAGCCGCCCAGCGTGCCAATCTCTAGGATGGTTCGCGCCCTTTGAATTTGTGCCAACAGCAGCAATAGCTTGCCCTGGGTTGGCGAAACGTTATGCGGTGGTAATCCAGCTGTTGCGCTGGTCTGGAGCGCCGCATCCAGCGCAGGGTCGGGCGGCACAAGTAAATCGTTAAAGTAATGATCGACCACAGTCCATTGCTCTTGAGTCATAGATTCTCGCTTTTTACCCTATCTATAAAAGAATTACTCAAGATTAGGTGTCAGATATTGCTTCATTGGAGAGGATTGTAATAATTTCATCCAATGAACGATCGCGATCGCATTCTTCTGGTGTTTCCTTACCCAAGGAGGTTTCTTTGACCAAGCGGTAAACGTCGGCTGCGCCGTAAAAAATCCTCTCAGTCAGACCTAATTCTTTAAAAGTTTCTGCAATCTCTTCCATTTCTCCTATCCAACGATGCGCTTTTGGTGTCATCGATGGAATCGAACGGGTTAATATGCTAGCAAGTTCCTGTTGGCTACTAGACACTTCATCCCATAGTTGCTTATCCAATCCTAAACGATGGGCTGCTATTAGTAATTCTGTGCCGATTGCTGTAAGTCCTTTTGTCAGAGCTGCATAGGTCATTTTCAAACCGGAAGCCTGACCAATTTCATCACCAATCGCCCGCACATCCAAGCCATGATCCCGCAATTGTAGGAGTTGACTGGCCTGTTTTCCTGAAACATAAATGCGGGTGCGATTGGGAACTCGTGGTGGTGGGCCAATAATTGATGCATCTACGAATGTTCCCCCAACTGATTCAATAAGTTGGCTGATACTGATGACTTTTTGGGGTGCGATCGCATTACAGTCAACATAGAGAATGGGTTTATTAACATTGTTAATCACCTCAGCTACTTGCTTCGCTGCTTCAGTGGCTGCTGCGGGGACTAGAACTGACAAGACTACATCAGATTCAATTACTAGTTGCGTAAGGGAACCCACATCTTGAATGTTGGCTGCGGCTGCTAATTGCCGAGTTCGTTCACTGCGATCGTCTAGAGCAGCAATAGTTTTCAATCCATTTTGATTGAGAACAGCTGCGATCGCTTGTCCCATATCACCTGGACTTAAAATACCAATAGTTTGGATAGGCATAGAAAGTTTTATATTTACTTTGTGGCTGACAAGTTAATTCAGGTAACTGATCTGTCAATAAAATACGATAAATCGATATAAATGCCGTATTTTAATCAAACCACGGATAAGGTTAACAAGCAAGCTATCTGCTGAAAGATAGGCAGTAGACAGGAGTAAAACAGTCTTCATAAACCTATCCGTTTCAATCCCTAATAGGGATTTTAATGAATTGCAATTGGTGTTTGCCCACCAAATTCAATCTTAATGGTAGTTTCAATCCCTAATAGGGATTTTAATGAATTGCAATGATAATCGAGCGACTTCTGGAGCGGCGGCTGATGCGTTTCAATCCCTAATAGGGATTTTAATGAATTGCAATGGAATTTTGCAGGGATAATCATCTATTAAGCAATGTTTCAATCCCTAATAGGGATTTTAATGAATTGCAATTTAGTTAAGTAAGGGCTGTACAGGAAATACAGCCCGTTTCAATCCCTAATAGGGATTTTAATGAATTGCAATTACAGCATCACCTGCCATCTTTCGCATTGCTTGGTTTCAATCCCTAATAGGGATTTTAATGAATTGCAATTCAAGTGATATTTATGTCACAATCACGAATCTTTCTGTTTCAATCCCTAATAGGGATTTTAATGAATTGCAATTTTTGCGCCAATCGGTTTTATTATCATACTTGGCCAAGTTTCAATCCCTAATAGGGATTTTAATGAATTGCAATGATATTGCTTTGTACCAGCTACTTGATTTAATGGGTTTCAATCCCTAATAGGGATTTTAATGAATTGCAATCAAATACCATAAGCACCCATCTCAACTAATCTTCTGTTTCAATCCCTAATAGGGATTTTAATGAATTGCAATGGGATAAAATAATGCAAAAGATATAAGCAGATATATGTTTCAATCCCTAATAGGGATTTTAATGAATTGCAATCAGTATAGGCACGTAGTAAATATTCCCCCCCCCCCCGTTTCAATCCCTAATAGGGATTTTAATGAATTGCAATCGTTAACTTTACCTAACTTATCCAGCAAAGGACTGGTTTCAATCCCTAATAGGGATTTTAATGAATTGCAATGGTTTGGGGGATTTCTTGACCGGTGGCAATGATTGTTTCAATCCCTAATAGGGATTTTAATGAATTGCAATACTTTTACCTCTTATTAAAACTTTGCATCGTTGTGTTTCAATCCCTAATAGGGATTTTAATGAATTGCAATAATTCTTTTTCGCGTTTGGATTTGAAATATAAAAGTTTCAATCCCTAATAGGGATTTTAATGAATTGCAATTCGGCTGTCGTATCATTGTCAAATATGGCACTGGGATTGTTTCAATCCCTAATAGGGATTTTAATGAATTGCAATTTACGTGTTTGACTAGCCCTTATTAGCCTAATCCTGGTAGTTTCAATCCCTAATAGGGATTTTAATGAATTGCAATTCCCACCTACAAACGTACCAATGGGGCCAACTGTAGGTTTCAATCCCTAATAGGGATTTTAATGAATTGCAATTCATCTCGCCGCACCGCGATTTAGTGATACTTTTACTTGCTTTTGTTTCAATCCCTAATAGGGATTTTAATGAATTGCAATGCTATTCGGGAGAAGGAGTAGCCGGAGCTGTCATCAGTTTCAATCCCTAATAGGGATTTTAATGAATTGCAATGATTCACGCACTTGCGATATTTATCAGAAAAATTTTCCCCAGTTTCAATCCCTAATAGGGATTTTAATGAATTGCAATCAAGCACTTTTGTAAGTAAGCTTTCGGTAAAGCATGTTTCAATCCCTAATAGGGATTTTAATGAATTGCAATTCAGAACCAAAATAATGAATTGTCAGTTTCAGATTGTTTCAATCCCTAATAGGGATTTTAATGAATTGCAATTTGCGTAATCCGTACCCGTATCCGTGGTATAAACAGTTTCAATCCCTAATAGGGATTTTAATGAATTGCAATGCAGCATCAAGCAAACGACCCCCTAAGCATGTCTGCAAGTTTCAATCCCTAATAGGGATTTTAATGAATTGCAATTACCAAAGTTTTGATGCAGCCGTTGAAGCTGTATGTTTCAATCCCTAATAGGGATTTTAATGAATTGCAATCATTATAAAGTGGGGCAATCGTTTCCGCTAAATCTGTTTCAATCCCTAATAGGGATTTTAATGAATTGCAATGGCGGGAGCCGGAAACCTAAGCTATATTTAGTTTTCAAGGTGCGGTTGCGCGAGTTAAAAGCAATCATAGCATTAGAGAATTTGTTTGGAAAGAGTATTAGGAAAGTTTAAAGGCTGAAATTGTGTATTGATAAGCATTTCAGAGGTTGCGCGGATGAGGATTAGGCTACTAATGGTTTGAAAGCCTTATTGGAGTTGGGATAGAAGCACTTTTTTGGAGCTGAGGAATTTGTACACCTACCCTTCCGCGCATTGTTTAAATTGAGAATAATAACACCGGATGCAATACTGCGTAGGTTTCGCCTTGAGTTAAAATTTTTGACCTGTAGTAACTTCAAATCTAACTTCTCCTTGGTCGCTAATTCCTAAGTCGCCTCGAATTAACCCAAAGGATGATTTGAAGCGCAATCCTAAGCCGTAACCAAAGCCACTTCCAGGTTTGTTTCGCAGCACTCCTGGTTCTCCTAATACGGTTTCGCTAGAACCGAAATCAGAGGCGAGGTCAGTAAAGAGAACTCCTCCGATTGATTGTAATATTGGAAAACGATATTCAACAGAAGCTAAACCATAACTGCGACCACTGGCAACTTTACCATAACCGTAACCTCTGACAGAATCTAGCCCACCAATATTAAAGGCATCAGCTGGTGGAAAGTCTCCAATAGTCGTACCAATTTGTAAATTAATTGCCAACATTTCTGGATTGTCGGTTAGTCTACCATTTCCTATCCAACTGACTGGTAAATACTGAATATAGTCTCCCTGTAGGCGGTTGCTGGAAATATTGCCGAGTCCAATGGGAATCGCTTGTTCTGTGCTGAGGGTGAGGATTGATCCTTGAGTCGGATTGTCTCGGCGATCGCGTTGATCTCTGGATACAGCAAATGATACTGTAAATAGATCATCAATGCCAGTACCGCTCACAGATAGGGGACTTCCTAATCTATCGACCTGTACAACGTTATATTCGCGATCGCGTAGGCTAATCCGGGTATAGTTGAGAGCGACTGATGTATCCCACTCATCAAAAGCTCTTAAAAGTGCCACAGAACCGCCAAATCTTCCCTCTCGCACTTTGTCGCCGTTGGACAATCTGATATCTTCGTTGAAGGTTCCTGATATATTTCGACTACGAAAACCTCTAATGCTATAGCCTAAGCGGTTTGGTTCTCCAAGACGATAAGGACTAGTGAATTGACCATCAAACTGGATATCTTTACTGCTGAACTGCACAGTTGTATCTAATTTATCGTTAAGACCGCTAATATTTGCATCTCTGTAACCCACCTGTCCGTATAGGCCAACATCATCATTACTTCCGCCTCCTAAGATTATAGAAGGGAAACTACGCTCTTTGATTTTATAGATGATATTAACGCTAGAAGCATCTTCTTCTCGCTCAACATTGACTTGATTAAATGACTCTAATCTCCTCAATCGTTGTAAGTCTGCTTGAAGTAAATCTTCACGGAATACCTGACCAGGTTTGAGTCTCAGCAAACCAATGATAAAATCTGTCTGAGTTCGCCCTTTGATTGGCTGACCTTTATCATCAAACAACTCGCCTTTGCCATTAACAAAACGAATTTGGATGTCTTTGATAACTTTTTGGGAAAATTCAAGGGTTTGGTTATCTCCTGAAGTCGCTCCCATGTAATCACCATATTTGGCATAATTTCCTATACGGTTCGGAGCTTCTGGGGTAACAATAGCACTAGATCCATCCTGAGTACAAGATTGCGAGTCTGCAAGAGCCTCTGGATTTTTCCCACCCACTAACATTACTGCGATTGCAATTACAGTTATTTGAACTCGCATATTGAAAATTCGTTAGTGTTATTAAGTTTACCACCTCTAGCGGATGTATTATGCGTAAGTTCCATATGAACTTTGCTATTGGGTATCCCAAAATCCCGTTGTTTGCGCCAGTACTTAGTATAAACTGTCCGCCATCGCTCTTGAAAAAGTCCCCAAAGGTCTAGAGGTTGCGCTGCTGTCAGAAAAAGGTATAGTTTAGAAAATAGAACCTTTTACCAAATTCTATGACAAAGAAATACTCAGGTTTTAAGCTCTTATTTAGTTTTTTATAAATAATTATCATTTGCTAAATCCACTGATAAATAACAAGCCATGAGAGAAAAACCTAAACAAAAAATGCGTATCTGGGCAACCTGGTGTCATTTATCAGCCTTATTAGGGTGGATATTATTGGTGTTTTTAGTATTTATTGGTATTCCATTATATTTACCTTTAAATCTTTTAGCTCCCTTGATAATTTGGAGATTAAAAAAAACACAATGTCCCTGGATTGATTTCCAAGGTAAAGAATCTATAAATTTTCAAATTTCTTTAACATTATCTACTTTATTTGTTATTGGTATATCCTTAGTTATATTATTCACTAGCTTTAGTATTGCAGTAACTACCAATGCTTCAAGTGATAAAATAAAAAACACTTTAGATAATTTATTAGTTATACTTATATCATTAATTTCATTTAAACTTGTACTACAATCGTTTGTAGTGAGTTTTGCCTCTATCAAAGCTTACAATGGTGAGCATTATCGTTACCCTTTGACAATTAGAATTTTACGATAAAACCATGATTAAGCCTGTTTTATTTAATATCTACAATTTTTAAATAAATATTTTAGATTATGATAGATGAAATAATTTTGTTAATTAAATTGGATAATTAGAGGAGTAAATAATAATATGATTGGGATTGCGATCGCAGGCACTGGATTTGGTCAAAAAGTCCACATCCCTGGATTCCAAGCGCATCCTCAGACTGAGGTAGTTGCTGTTTATCACCGAGATATAAATAAAGCTAAAGCTATAGCAGAATCTTATAATGTTCCCCACGCCTCTAATTCACTTACAGATATTGTGGCATTGCCAGAAGTGCAAGCAGTTAGCATCTCTACGCCGCCATTTTTGCACTATGAAATGGCAAAAACTGTATTGCAAGCTGGCAAACATTTATTATTAGAAAAACCGATAACTTTAAATGTAGTTGAGGCTAAAGAACTTTATCAATTAGCTAAAGAGAAAAGCGTTATTGCAGCTGTAGATTTTGAATTTCGCTTTGTACCAGGATGGGAGTTGTTTGCTGAATTATTGTCAGAAGATTATGTGGGTAAGTTACGCTTAATTAAAATTGATTGGTTAGGTTCTTCTCGTGCTGATACTTCACGTCCTTGGAATTGGTATTCCCAGAAGGAGAAAGGAGGCGGTGCATTGGGATCTTTGGGTTCCCACGCTTTCGATTATATTCACTGGTTATTCGGGCCAGTCCGTAGATTAAACGCCCATTTAACTACTGCTATTCTTACACGAGTTGACCCTGTTAGTGGGGAATCAAAGCCAGTGAATACAGATGACAACTGTATATTAACACTGGAATTAGCAGATGGTACACCTTGCCAACTTTCTATCAGTGCAGTGGTTCATGCACCAAGAACTCATTGGATAGAAGTATATGGCGATCGCGGTACATTAATTGTGGGTAGTGAAAATCAAAAAGATTATATACATGGTTTTCGTGTTTGGGGTTCCCGCCCAGGTAAACCCCTAACAGAAATAGAAATACCAAATCGATTAACTTTTCCGAAAAATTATGCTGATGGGCGCATTTCAGCATTTATCCGCGTAGTAGACCAATGGGTGCAAGGAATTGACCGCAATAAGGAAATTATCCCATCGTTGCGAGAAGGAATTTATTCTCAGTTATTGATGGATTTGTCTCATGAATCGCATCAAAATGCAAGTTGGATAAATGTACCAAGCTTGGAAGAATTTCTTAGCAACTAAAAATAAAATGAGCAAAACTCCCCGTATTCCTATCCCGCCAGAAGTCAAGAAATACGTTTTTCAACGTGATAAATACCAATGCCAAAGCTGTGGTAAAACTACTATAGAAACTAACCTTAGTATCGACCATATCATTCCCCTTGCCCGTGGTGGTCAACATGATATCAGCAATTTACAAACCCTTTGTTTAACTTGCAATCAGCAGAAAACAGACAACATTGATCCTCGCTTCCAGCGATATTTTGAGCTTTAGGCTACAATAGTGTGGGCTATTTGTTTCTTATTTCTATGCCTCAAAATTACAATAGCAATTCCCGAAGATTCGCCAATATTAAAACTACAATTCTTTACCTCTTCACCTTCATGACTGTTTTAGTAATAGCCTTTCCTTGGCTATATGAGGTTAAAACTAAAGCTGGGATCAATATATCACGTAGCCGTCATGCAGGAACCTTTTTTGAGAAACATACATTTGGACTCTTCAGGTGTGAGTGGCTTTATCCCTACCATTGCGATCGCTCTCAGATGAAGTAAAGGAAGTTACAAAGGAATTCTGAAGTAAAACAGACTTTATTATCTGATTAACCAAGATTTTACCCCACCCTAACCCTCCCCTTATAAAGGGGAGGGAACGGATTTTCTTGTTTCCCCCCTTTCTAAGGGGGGATTAAGGGGGGTAAAACGTATGTGGGACAAGCATTTTTAGTTTAAGTTGATACTAATGCACCACTGTAGTGCTCCTACATCTATCCCAACTGGCTTGAGATCATGCTGACATCAACAGCTAACTTTTTACCCAACTTGAGCAACTGAAGACACTGATTATCTGCTTCATTACCAAGGGGAGTGATACACACCGGCGCTATCTGACTGTGCAGACAACTAAAGTATAGTTCCTGCGATCGCTGTAGGGAAACATGAATATTTAGTTGATCCCCAACATCAATCAATCGTTCCAACAGTTGGATATCTGCATTAAAACTATCATTGGCATCGTGCAATAATTGCCAAAGCGATCGCGCAATTAACTGTTCTAACATCCGTTTACCGTCGGGAATATTCAGCCGACAACGCAGATGTTTTGCTTCAGTAGCGATCGCCTCCAATTCTAAGATGTGACTCCAACTCTTTTGGGGATCAGCGATATCTTGCTCAAGCGATCGTAATGTCATCAAACAACGATGCCCTAAAGCAATATCTGCTGCAACCTGTAATTCTTGCGGTACTGCTATTTCATCTCGATGAAACGCCATCAGCACACCATAATTATCACGGTACGCTTGGGTATACAACTGTCCTAAACGTGCCAGTGTTTCCTCAGTAAGTAGCCCCATAATCCGGTGGCGTTCTTCAGCAAATAGATTCTGTAAGTTGAAAGCCTCTTCGCCAAATAGCTGTGTCATCGCCAAAATAGTATGAGCCGCGCTAGCTTGTTTTAGCGCCCCAAACAGCTTTTCTTTTAATTGGCTGTAGTTACGCCGTCCGGTAAATTGCTGAATGCCGCAGTGGAAATCCCAGCCTCCCAAATGCAGAACCGCAAATACCAAGTGTTCACTTTCCCAAGTAATCTCTGATACCAGCTTTAAATTTCCTACAGCCAGAGTTAGCGATCCCATCCGTTGCATCTGGTAATCTAGCTCATTGGCAGCATAGCAATAAACCCGCTTATGATAACGCTGAGACTGTTTGTCAGCAGAATCTTTTCTCGGTAGGGAATTGTGCGCCTCTACTGGTTTGTGATTGGTAAATAGGGAAGTAATGGCATAATGGGCTGCAACTTGCTTAAAGCCAAGTTGGGCAGTTAACACGAGTTGGCGATAAATTTCCGCACCGTGTTTAAACTGATCTACATTACTGGGGGCTAAACCAAGACGTTTGACGAAGCCTTTTTCCAACTGCACACCTGCCACTTCCCCTGCCAATTCCAAAGCACGGGCGGCATAGCGCAGAATTTGTGTCCCTTCTGGACGGGAAATTTCTTCAAAAAACCAACCGCAACTAGTGAACATTAACAAAGCGTGACGCTGCATTTCTAACAAGCGCAAAGCGTCTACTTGTTCTGCTGCTGTTAGTTTATGGGTTTGATGACGGGCGAGGAAACGATTGACATTGGTAGCAGAGCGATCGCGCATTACTTGGATATATTCATCCCGTGCTAGCCAGGGATCGCGAAATAACTGTCTACCATGTTCTGTATACACCTCAGTTAGTTGATCTCGCAGCCAATTTAGCGAATCTCGTAAGGGACGACGCCATTTCTGATGCCAAACTGAGCCTTCTCCACCGCAACCACAATCATCCTCCCATCTGCCGACACCGTGGGCGCA
The DNA here is from genome assembly GCF_034531155.1 of Nostoc sp. ChiVER01. Classification (NCBI taxonomy): domain Bacteria; kingdom Bacillati; phylum Cyanobacteriota; class Cyanophyceae; order Nostocales; family Nostocaceae; genus Nostoc; species Nostoc sp. ChiVER01. The sequence continues at coordinate 64,495 of NZ_JAVRBS010000022.1, forward strand.
ACTCCAAGCTGTGACTGACTTTAATTCCACTTCCCAACTAGGAGAATTTAAGCTTAGGTAGTGGGCAAAGTTCGTTACCGTCCAACCCTGTTGAGGAAACTCTTTAGTAAAGGCGTAGGCTAAAGTTTTCTCAGTTCCCTTTTTGTGGTGTCCGAAGGTTTCCCCATCTGTTGCCACCGAGATTAACTGGGCCAGACGATGATCCCCACGCACTGCCGAACCAATACGTCCGGCAAAGTGACTGGAATTATAAACCACATCACTAAAACCCATGTCCCGCGATATCGGGCCATCGTAGAAGAAGATATCAATGTAAGGGGTAGAGACGCGATTAATCGCGTCTGTACTAGGGAGTGGGGAGTGGTTACTATCCTCATTCCCTACTCCCAATTCCCTACTCCCTTCTTTGATCGCACTCAGAGGTGAAGATGAAGTGTCTAGTGTGGGCTTCAAATAACAACGATAGGGACGGGTGGAATCAATCTGACTTCCACCGACTTCGATCCATTCAGGATGGGGACGTTCTGGAGTCGGGAGGGGACGGCAACGCAGTGCTTGAGACGGTGCAAGGATAATGAAACGAATACCCTCAGCAACAAGAGCTTCTAGGGTGGCGTAGTCTACAGCAGTTTCTGCTAGCCACATGCCTTCGGGATCGCGACCAAAGCGGGAGCGGAAGTCTTCTTTACCCCAGCGAATTTGGGTATATTTGTCGCGTTCATTCGCCAGAGGCATGATGATGTGATTGTATACTTGCGCGATCGCATTCCCGTGACCATGCAAGCGATCGCTACTCTTGGCATCCGCCTCTAAAATACGCTGATAAACCTCCACATCGTAGCGTTCTAGCCACGACATCAGCGTTGCCCCAATATTAAAACTGAAATACTCATAATTGTTGACGATCCCCACTACTTCGCCTTGGTCATTTAAGACTCTGGCAAAGGCGTTCGGACGATAGCATTCCCAATGAATCCGCTCATTCCAGTCATGGAAAGGTGCAGCGCTCGGTTGGCGTTCAATTGCGTCCAGATAAGGGTTTTCCCTTGGTGGCTGGTAAAAATGACCATGCACCGTCACATAAACACCATTAGCCTTTCTCAAGGGATCGGTTTCTTTAGTGTTATTGGGATCTGAATGTAATGTTAACGTTGAGCCAGAGCTAGCTGGCATTTGGGCAGCAGAAGTCATGTATATTTATCCAAAACAAAAAACTTACAGTTGTACCGAGAACATTGTGCGTAAACCTTTCTACAATAGTTTGAACACAAAATCCGGTATAAATAACAACTATGGAATCCGACTAAATTTTGACAAAGCTGTTTTATTGTAGTGGGAAATCTGCGTTATCGCACAGCCCTTTCCCTGAAGGCTTAAAGTAATTAGCCATTGAACAAAGCCTCAGTTAGGGGTTTTCTCTTGTTGGGAGTCAATTAAAATTTTAATTGTCTTTTAATAATTAAACCCCATTTTTGATGTAAAATCTTGGCTCAAATTCATAGTTTTGCAACAAAATATTACAAAAACTCATTATATCGCAATCTTATTTTACATACAGCGCAATGAACTGAAAACAGTACAATTTCTGAATTGCTCTACAGGTGGTTGAGAGTATCCTATGAAAATGCTGATATGAAAGTAATTGTTAATTCAACACTCCAAACTTAAAACTTAGGATTGCTCGCTGTGAATGATACCCTCAACTTAAGACAACGGATGTCAACTAAAAACATTATTCTTCTAGTTTTATTACTATTTATCCCAGTTTCTATAGCAGCCCACCTTCTGGGATGGGGAGAATTGATCGTTTTCATTACAGCTGGATTAGCAATTCTGCCCTTAGCAGCTTGGATGGGTACAGCCACAGAAGAAATTGCTGTTGTAGTGGGGCCATCATTGGGAGGCTTGTTAAATGCCACATTTGGCAATGCAACAGAACTAATTATCGCCCTAGTGGCGCTGAACGCTGGGTTAATAGATGTAGTCAAAGCCAGCATTACGGGATCGATTATTAGCAACTTACTACTAGTGATGGGTTTTTCTATGCTTTTAGGAGGACTGCGCTACAAAGAACAGACATTTCAGCCAATTGTGGCGCGGGTGAATGCTGCTTCGATGAATTTGGCGGTGATTGCCATTTTGATGCCGACGGCGATGAATTATACTTCTCAAGGAATTAACGAACAAACACTCCAAAATCTTTCTATTGCTGTTGCTGTAGTATTAATCTTGGTTTATGCCTTAACGCTGCTATTTTCGATGAAAACCCACTCCTATTTATATGATGTGGGTGTTGCGGAGACAGAAGAAGAGGAGATTCCTCATAAAAAACCAAATATGATGTTGTGGGTTGGCGTGCTGCTAGTATGTACCTTGCTAGTGGCACTTGAATCAGAAATGCTAGTAGATTCTCTGGAAGTGGCCACATCTCAGCTAGGTTTGACAGCGCTGTTTACAGGGGTAATTTTGGTTCCCATCGTCGGTAACGCAGCTGAACACGCCACAGCAGTCACCGTAGCGATGAAAGATAAGATGGATCTTTCCCTTTCGGTAGCTGTGGGATCAAGTATGCAGATTGCCCTATTTGTCGCACCCGTGTTAGTTATAGCAGGGCGGATATTCGGACAACCAATGGATTTGGATTTCAAACCCTTTGAATTAGTTGCTGTGGTTGTGTCAGTGTTGATTGCAAACAGTATTAGTTCTGATGGTAAGTCTAATTGGCTCGAAGGCACTTTGTTATTAGCTGCTTATACAGTGTTGGGTTTTGCCTTCTACTTCCATCCAGTTATGGAAGGTATGGGGTAGTTTAGCAGTGCGATCGCTCATAGTTTAACCCAAAGCAAGCGATCGCACTCGAGCGTGAGTCATGACAGAGCCAATTTTAGATTTTAGATTTTCTACACCAGATATCAGCAATAGTTTTTCTAACCCCAAAAGACAAAAAACTCTTCTTTCTCACTAAAAAACCGCAGAACTTAATGGAGAAGATAAAATTCCCAGTCTTAGTTAAGACTTTAAATGATTAAAACTAAAGTACCTATGACTATCAACCCAGTTCCTAAAATAATCGTCCAGGTTAATGGTTCTCCCAGAAAAATCACTGAAAACAATAAAACTAATACTAAGCTTGATTTATCAATTGGTGCAATCAGGGAAGCTTTTCCGGCTTGTAAAGCTTGGAAGTAAAAAATCCATGATAAACCTGTAGCTAGTCCAGATAATAATAAGAAAATTATCGTTTTTTGGGGAATGACTAAGATATTAACTGCGTTTCCCTGAAAAAATACAATCCCCCAAGCAACTACCAAGATAACAACAGTTCGGATTGCTGTTGCTAAATTAGGGTTCACATTTTCTACCCCAATTTTGGCAAAGATAGTTGTCAATGCTGCAAAGCCAGCCGAAAACAATGCATATATCCACCACGTTTTGCTGTTGCTTTCCATCTTCCCTCTTGATTCACCAGTCAAAATTAGCAATGTCATTTAGGCTCATGTTAAATTAAATTACTGCATACAAACTACGATCGTTGATTTACAGACAAGTCTTAAATCCAAGTCACATTCCTTTTGTGGGTGACACAAATCCAAAATCCAAAATTTAAAATCTGTTAATTACCCCCTTTTGCCTGGGACAGGAGAAAATAAAAACATATAAGAGCGATCGCCTATATGAGCTACTGCCTTAATCCTCATTGTCCCAAGCCGGAAAATCCGAATGATGTCAAGTTTTGCCGGATTTGCGGTTCTAAGTTACTCCTCAAAGAACGTTACCGTGCTATCAAACCAATCGGACAAGGTGGTTTTGGCAAAACTTTCTTAGCTGTGGATGAAGATAAACCTTCAAAACCACGCTGCGTAATTAAGCAATTTTATCCCCAAGCCCAAGGCACTAACACTCTTGCCAAAGCCGTAGAGTTATTTAACCAAGAAGCAGTGCAGTTAGATGAACTGGGCAAACATCCCCAAATTCCCGAACTACTAGCATATTTTACCCAAGACGACCGGCAGTATCTTGTACAAGAGTTTATTGACGGGCAAAACTTAGCCCAGGAATTAGCACATAGAGGTGCTTTCAATGAAATCCAAATCCGGCAACTATTAAATGATTTATTGTCAGTATTGCAATTTTGTCATGCTAGACACGTAATTCACCGCGATATTAAGCCAGAAAATATTATTTTACGTAGCGGTGATAGCAAACTAGTTTTAGTAGATTTTGGTGCTGCTAAATCTGCCACTGGCGCCGCCTTAAATCAAACTGGTACAAGTATTGGTAGTCCAGAATATGTTGCCCCTGAGCAAATGAGAGGTAGGGCTGTTTTCGCCAGCGATATTTACAGTTTGGGTGCTACTTGTATTAATTTATTAACTAAGCGATCGCCCTTCGATTCCTATGATACCAACAACGATACTTGGGTATGGCAACAATACTTGAAAACTCCTGTTAGTAATCAGTTAAGTCGCATTCTTAACAAAATGTTAGAAAGTATTCCAATTCGGCGTTATCAAACAGTAGATGAAGTTCTCAAAGATTTAAATCAACAGTCACAAGTAGCAGCCACACCAGCGATTTCACCAAAACCTATTCCTCAATCGTCACCTAATTCTCCATCTGCTTTTGTATCACCATCTCCTAGTCAAATTGATCTAGAATTAGAACAAATGAAAACCCAGTTTTTGGGTAGTAACAAACCTCAACCAAATAAAATACAACCACCAAACCCTATATCTCAGCCTTCTAGTAAAAATGAAATAGATCAAGAATTAGAAGAATTAAAAGCCAAATATCTTGGTAATAACAATCCCTAAAATTAATCAATTTACTTAACTTTTAAATCAGTATTAAAAAGAAAGTGACTCTGAAACTCAGAGCCACCCTTAAAACTGTATTCTGAAACTTTTTAACTTTTCACAATAACCTGGTGTAGATGTGTGAAAATTTACTTCTTAGCTTCAGCAATAGGTACCCATTCAGTGTGGAAAGTTCCGGGCTTATCAAGACGCAGGTAGGTATGTGCGCCGAAGTAGTCGCGTTGTGCTTGAGTTAGGTTTTGAGGTAGGCGATCGCGGCGATAGCTGTCAAAATAATCCAAGGATGCGCTAAATGCGGGTACTGGAATTCCCAGTGTTGCAGCTGTAGCAATCACTTCCCGCCAAGCAGTCTGTCTGTCGAGAATTGTCTGCTTAAATTCGGGAGCTAACAGCAAGTTAGGCAAAGCTGGATTTTCGCTAAAAGCCTTCTTAATCTTATTCAAAAAGCGAGCGCGAATAATACAACCACCTTTCCAAATCCGCGCCATTTCGCCCAGATCCAAATTCCAGTTATATGTTTTTGAAGCTGTGGATAGCAACGCCATCCCTTGAGCATAAGAACAGATTTTTGAGCAATAAAGAGCATCACGGACTTTGTTGATAAAGTCCTTGGTTTGCCCGTCATACTTGCCACTGGGGCCTGTAAGGGCTTTAGATGCTGCAACCCGCTCCTCTTTAATCGAAGATATAATCCGGGCATTAACTGCTGCTGTAATTGTAGGAATAGCAACTCCCAATTCCAATGCAGTTTGTACAGTCCAGCGTCCAGTTCCCTTTTGACCTGCTGCGTCAACAATCAAATCCACCAGGGGTTTTTTTGTTTCAGGGTCAATATATGGGAAGATATTCTTCGTAATCTCAATCAAAAATGAATCGAGTTCATCGGTGGTGTTCCACTCAGCAAACACCTCATGTAGCTGATTATGGTCTAATCCAGCAACATTTTTCAGTAAGTCGTAGGCTTCAGCAATTAGCTGCATATCGCCGTACTCAATGCCGTTGTGTACCATTTTGACATAGTGGCCAGAACCACCAGGGCCAATATAGGTTACACAAGGGCCATCATCGACTTGGGCAGCAATTTTGTTGAAAATTGGTGATAGAAACTCGTAAGAGCTTGTTGTACCTCCAGGCATCAGCGAAGGCCCATTTAGCGCTCCTTCTTCACCACCACTGACACCCATACCAAGATACCGAAGCCCAGCCGGTTCTAATTCTTGAGTGCGGCGTTCCGTATCTTCAAACCAAGAGTTGCCACCGTCGATAATGATATCGCCTTCCTCTAACAAGGGTTTGAGTTGAGCAATCACCGCATCCACTGGTTTACCAGCTTGCACCATTACTAGGATTTTGCGGGGACGTTCCAATAAGGCAACGAATTCTTCCAAAGTAAAGGCGGCTTTGACGTTCCGTCCTGTAGCACGCTGCGCCATAAACGCATCCGTTTTTTCTCGGGAGCGGTTGTAAACTGCAATTGGGAAGCCATTGCGCTCCACGTTTAGAGCGATGTTCTCACCCATAACGGCTAATCCAATCACACCAAAGCTTTGTAGTGTCATAAAAAATTTCTGGCTAACTCTTGCAGATCCTTTTACTTTAAGGGTAGTCCGATATTTTCCCTTCTCTCCTAAAGAAGACCTTAAGACTTGAATAAATGACAAAAATCCACAACTAACACGGTTAATTAATTTTAATTTGTATCTAAATCAACAATTGACTTACAAAATTTGCAAAATTTAAATAGTCAAAGGACGCAGTAAGGAGTAACCAAATAATGCTGGCATTTGTCCTAGCTTTGGTGGTTGGTTTTGGTAGTTTAGCCATTTACATAGCAGCTTTCTTTTTTCCAGAAATCCACCGCAAGAATGACTTTATCTGGAGTGGTGTAGGACTTTTCTATGCTTTAGTCTTATGGGTGTTTGCACCACGCATTACTGGGGGTTTGTTGCTGGGTCATGTGGCTAGTGTGGCTCTTTTGGTCTGGTTTGGCTGGCAAACTCTATCATTACGTCGCCAACTGGCCCCCCAAGCACAACAAACCCAAGTACCCAGTCCTGAAACGGTGAAAACTGGCATTCAGGAACAAGTAAATAAGTTCTCCCTTCAGGAACGGCTGGGGCAGTTGCAAAAAGGTCTTGGTAGCACCTTCAATGGCGTGAAAGACAAGGTGCAACAGACTGTGAGTAAAAAGACACCCACAACCCCCAAACCAGAAGACATTACTTCTGTAATAGCAGAGAAACCTGCTGTTGAGATTATCGACAAAACTACTGCTATACCAGAACAACCAGCAGAGGAGACAGTTACTACTGACACCGAAGCTAAAACCGAGAGTGTACCGGAAGCGATTCCACCACATCCCCCATCTCCTGAGTTGGTGGAAGCAGCGCAAGCAGATTTTGAAATTGAGGATAAGCAACCGATTCCCGTAGAAGAAATTGCGCCGGATGCAGTACTTGCCCCCCCGGCAGAAGTATCACCGGAAGAAATACCACCTAATCAAGCTAGTTGAATGTAGTGAAATCCAGCGTTAGCCTAATATAATGTTGGGTTTCACTATTTCTATCAGCAAGTTCCGGGTTTACCTCAGTAAATGCGAATCTAACTTTATCAACCATGTTTCGCCGCTTTTTCTTCTGCTAATGCCTTCCCTAAAACAGCAGCAGCTTCAAAAGAATCATATAAGCCAAGACTTGTTACTTTGTCCTGAGCATCCAATGGGACTAAATTTGGTTCCTTCAACAATTCGGCTGCCAATAAATGCATTAGTAAGAGTTTATCAGTTTGGGATAATTCTGTAACTAGCGGTATGAGTTCGGTAAGAAGCATAAGTTAAGGCTTTAATAAATTTAGATAAATTTTAGAGCATAGTTTAGAGAAGGCTCTTAACTAACTAGGAATAACAATTATGAACATCCAACTTAAGGCAGAATACGAGCAATTTATACAAACCCGAATTGCTACAGGTAGATATGAAATGCTGAAGATGTAATTGCTAAAGCATTGAAACTGCTGGAAGAATGGGAGAAGGGTTATCAGGGATGGGAAGATGAAACCCATAAAAAAATAGCTGTTGGGCTTGCTTCTATCGAACGTGGAGACGTAATAGATGGTGAAGTGGTGATGGCGCGACTGTCAGAAAAATTACGCCAACAGAAAGCCGTTGCTGTTTAGCTTCTTGTGCAAGATAGTGTTCTAATTCTGGTGGCAAGTTCAGGGTTAAGGTCATAAGTCTCTTTTGAGTGACACCATATATTTGAACCCTGCCAAACCAGAAAGATTTAGATTACCTACGAATACAGAGATATCCCTCAAAGACTATCGTCTTGTATTCTCTATACGGGTTTTCTCTACATGAGCTTTACGTGTCAGCAATTGCAAATTATCGATGGTAGTTAAACCACCCTGAGACATCGGTTTAATGTGATCAATTTGGAAATCTCTCCGCATCTGAGTTTTCCTTGGCAGAAAATGTAGCACCTGTAGTTAAATCTTTAACTGAAGATACAACAAAATCAGAATTAATTTTTTTAGCCTTAAACAGTGCGTTTAAAGTTATTGCGTGTTCTACATCAATTGCAAATAATAGAATTTGCTTGTATTTTCCCCTATTGTTAATATAATGATCAACAATTTGATTGTTACGCGTACTAGATTGAGCAATCTTCTCAGCAATGTCCTTTGGCAGCCTGTCAAAATCTTCGATATTTTTGATTTGCCTTGCATTCAATTCATTCAACTTTTGCTTGATTTCTATGCTCGTTTTTAAGTTTTCAAAAATCGGTTCAGCAAGAATTCCCTTGGCGATTAAATTTCTCAGATGTTCGGAAAAGATAATATCATTTGGAAAAACTAACTTTAGCAAACTCTTCTCACTCTCATCTATTCTGAAAGGGGTAGCCGTTAGTCCCAGCATTTTAAAGCCGTTATTATGACCTCGTTTTTTTAGATTATTCTTGACAGCATTAATCAATTTACGATAGGTCTTAGCTGTTGCATGATGCGCTTCATCTACAACCAAAAGAACTTCCTGTAAGTGACCAACCCAGTTTTTCAACAAGTGATCAAGCCCACTGTTTAGACTATCTTTACTGGCAATGATGATGTCATCAGTCTTTTCAATGTTTACAGGTCGATCGTGTTTAGTATGACCGGAGATAATCCGGTATCTAAATCCTGATACATTGCTCAACAATGATGAATAGGCACTAAGTTGAAGTGTCTCAAGTGCTTGGTCAAGTAGTTCATGACGATGAGCAATCCACAGAACCTTTTTATTTTTGTTAATAAAATTACGTAGTAGCCAGTGAACTGCCGTTAAAGTTTTTCCGCCACCCGTAGGTAGAACTAGCAAGCCTTCAAAGGCATCTTTATTGATTTCATTCAGTGCTTTGATTGCTTCGTTTTGGTGGGAGTATAGTTCTTTGGGAGTCTCACCCCTTTTAACTTCGATTAGACCTGCGTATGTAACTTGAACAGTTGTCATAATAAGTAAAATCCTAGAAAGACTGTGCTTTAGAGGAAAAGCTGTAACTAGCTTCAAATCAACGGATTACAGCAATTCATTACCCTAGTTGTCAGTATTCCCAAACCTATATGACGTCTAACTAGTTACTAAGATATTTATGTAGGATTGATTAAATGTATGAATAAAGACTTTAATTCAGGCGATCGCTCTTTTGAAAGTTTTAGGCTCTAAAAAGTACAATAATGATGTGCGACAGCTTACTAAAATCCCGCAACTTTAGTCGTGGAGAATGCGTTAGTTATATTAAAATTAAAAATTGTAAAATTAGGAGAGATTAGGTAATGCAGGATTCTGAATGGAGAATTAAAGTTTTAAAAGAAGTGCAGCAAATCCCAGATGCTAAGTTAGCACAACTCTATGAGATAATTCACGGATTTAGACTTAGCTCAGAAGCTAACAGCCATAACCCTGCTATCATGCAGTTTGCAGGTTGCTGGAGCGATATGTCAGATGAAGCATACGGCGAATTTTCAGACGAGATTATTATCCGTCGTCAGCAAGCATTTTCTCAAAGACGAAACCGTGAAACCAGCATTGATTGATACTGATATTTTGTCTTTGTTCTTCCGAGGCAATACCAATGTAGTAGCTCAGTTTCAGACTTACTTGATAACCTATCGTCAAATCAACATTAGTATTATCACTTATTACGAAATTCTCAGTGGCTTAAAGCACCGTGATGCCTAAAAGCAACTCACCTTATTTTTGGAATTTGTCGCCCAAAATACTGTATTGCCCCTTACTGAACAATCAGTCACCCTATCCGCAGATATCTACGCAAACTTGCGCCTCCAAGGGATTCCCATCGACGATATTGACTTGCTCATTGCTGGGGTTGCCATTGCCAATAATCTAGTTATGATTACTCATAATCAGCGTCATTTCGATAGAGTTGAAGCACTAGAGTTACAAGATTGGAGTCAAGCTTAAAGTGCTTTGATTGCAATAAAGGTTATCATGTCTATTTTATGCAGCGATCGCAGTACCATTAGAATCGATAGAAGCACACATCTAAAGTAGTTATAACAAGATTCCCGACTTTTAAAATAAGCCGAGAATCTGAGCCTTTGCAACAGGCAAAGCACTACCAATTAGATGTCAAAACCTTAATTGATAGTACAAGAATATAATCTTCAACAGAAAATTTATTCAACTTTGGCGCGGAGTGCGGGAGAGCGAAAGAGAGTTGCAAATCCAGCTTGGCGCTCATTTAAAGGTTCTATAGCATCGTTCCATAGACTTTCATAATAAAAGAAAGTTACGCCTAAACCGCGTTCTTGGGCAGCCCGCACCTGAGACTTAATTTGCTGCATGGGAACTGGATTATTTCGTAACCCTGTCATAACGCCAATTCCAGTTGGAATTATTTTTTGCGCTTCTTGAATTTCTTGGCGAGAAATATTAGCCACAAAACTTTGCAGATCCGGACGATAAATTTGCACGATTAACTCGTCCACAATATTTTGCCGTATCCAACTCAGCCAATCTTGCAGGTGAAACTTGTAAGCAAAATCATAGTAATTAGGAGAAACAGAGAAAATCGCCTGAGGTTTTCTCTGCTTCACAGCTTGGTTAAGTTGTACCATGAACGCTGTAATTTTCTCTGCCCGCCACTTTACCCATGCCACATCTTGGGAATTAGTTGGGGGACGATTCTTCGTTTCTTTGGTGTACAAAGCAATTGTATATTGGTCGTAGCCAAATTCGTGAGGCAAACTCATGTGATCATCAAACTGAATGCCATCGGCATCATATTGGGTGACAGTTTCTAGGACTAGATTGGTGATAAACTGTTGCACTTTTGGATGGAATGGATTGAGCCACATCACCTCTCCAGCCGCACTGATTGAAGTTTGGCTACCATCCCGCTTTTGTGTAAACCAATCAGGATAATTCATTGCCAATTCTGAGGTTGGGGGAGCCATGAAACCAAACTCAAACCAGGGAATTACCAGCAATCCTTGGCGATGGGCTTGGTTAATCAGGTCTGCTAGAATATCATGTCCATCTGAACCTTTGTAGACAAAAGGTTGAATACCTGCACGTTGTGCGATCGCACTAGGATACATCACATAGCCAGAATTCCACACCACAGGATAAATTGTGTTAAAGTTCAGCCGTCGTAATTGACTTACGGCATCCTTTACTTTGTCTCGATTTTTGAGGGTATCAAAATCATTAGTGGTCATCCAAACCCCGCGAATTTCCGGACGGGGTATCTGTGCGATCGCAGGAGTGAAACTGTCCACCAACAATACAGTAAAAAAGGATATTAAAATGAGAATTGGAAAAAAAGATTTGAGTAGTCGTCGCCAATTTTGAACAATAAAAGATGATTTCATAAATTTGAATGATGCATTAACTACCCACACATGCCATTGCTCGTTTTGATGATTTAATTCACTAACCATTAGTCTACAAGTATTTATGCTTAGTACAGAATTGATGAGTTGGTAGTTGTTCGTTCCCTGCTTCTGGAACTTTTGCACCAGAAAAACTAAAGCAGACAAATTAAGATAGTTAGACGCAACTAGTAGGCATTTGTGCCCAATAGATATTGGAATGGGGTATTGAGCATGGGAAAGAGGACTTGGGGACTCTTGAGAATTGGGGACAAGGGGAAACACTGGTTGCAAGTTCTGATTTAAGTCCCCTTGTCCCCTTGTCGCCTTGTCCCCTTGTCTCCCTGCACCCTGCCCCCTGCCCCCAATCTTCTCACTCCCCCACACCCCACCTGTGTCACAATAGAGAACTGTAATAAGAAAAATATTGTTAAGGTAATTTAGTGAGTCCAACTGCTCAATCCACGGCAAGTGCGCGTCGCGTGGTATTTCCTTTTACGGCAATTGTGGGCCAGGAAGAAATGAAACTGGCGCTCCTATTGAACGTGATTGACCCCAAAATTGGTGGTGTAATGATCATGGGCGATCGCGGCACCGGGAAATCCACAACTATCCGGGCGCTGGCAGATCTACTGCCAGAAATTTCTGTGGTTGCCAATGACCCCTTCAATAGTGAACCTAGCGACCCCGACTTGATGAGCGATGAAGTCCGCCAATTGTTAGAACAAGGGGCGGAAATTCCTGTAGCTCACAAAAAAGTCCAAATGGTAGACCTGCCACTAGGAGCTACAGAAGACCGAGTTTGTGGCACAATCGACATTGAGAAAGCTTTATCTGAAGGTGTCAAAGCCTTTGAACCGGGACTGCTAGCAAAGGCTAATCGAGGCATTCTCTATGTGGATGAAGTCAACTTGCTAGATGACCACCTTGTAGACGTGCTACTAGATTCCGCCGCGAGTGGATGGAACACTGTAGAACGGGAAGGTATTTCTATCCGTCACCCAGCCCGTTTTGTTCTTGTGGGTTCTGGAAACCCAGAAGAAGGCGAACTACGCCCGCAATTGCTTGATCGCTTTGGGATGCACGCAGAAATTCACACCGTAAAAGAACCAGGCTTGCGGGTGCAAATCGTGGAACAACGGGCGGATTTTGACCAAAATCCTCCAGCATTTCTCGAAAACTACAAACCCCAGCAAGAAGCACTACAACAACAAATTGTCAATGCTCAACAGCTTTTACCAGAAGTGAAAATTGACTATGAACTGCGGGTGAAAATTTCTGAAGTCTGCTCAGAACTGGATGTAGATGGTTTGCGGGGTGACATTGTTAGTAACCGCGCCGCCAAAGCCTTAACAGCTTATGAAGGACGTACAGAAGTTACAGTAGATGATATCCACCGCGTAATTACGCTATGCTTGCGTCACAGGCTACGGAAAGACCCTTTAGAATCGATTGATTCTGGCTACAAAGTCGCCAAAGTTTTTAGCCGCGTCTTTGGCGTCGAACTACCAGAAGGTGATATTGCACAAAAAAACGGCACAGGTCAAAAATTAGGGGCTAGGAGCTAATTAATTTTGGATTTTAGATTTTGGATTTTGGATTTTTCCTTCAATTCAAAATCTAAAATTGCCAGAGTCTAACTCAATATTTAGCATTCAAAACTGATTATGAGATTTTGGTCTTTTTGGTTTCACAGCTTTGTTCTATCTAGCCAATACAACCCGCCCAGATTTGTAGAATTATTGATGCTCTTATTAGCGATCGCTATGCTGGCAATAGCTAGTATTTTACCAGACAGACCCTATTTAATTTTAGGCTTGAGCTTAGTAGTTGGGGCATCTATTTCTATCTTAGTGCGGGAAGCGATCGCGCCCTCACCCCAGACGCGAGTTACCCAACTCACAGCATCGTTATTGCTCATTATCAGCCTCTATGGTTTTGCTGATTTAATGTATGCTCTTTAATGGGGAGTGGGGAATAGGGAATAGGGAATAGCAAAGAAACTTAATCAATAATTTCCTATGCCCCATGCCCAATGCCTAACAACTTACCAACTCTGTATTTCCACTAATTCCATGCACAACTCATTAATTTGCTCTAAATCAGGTTTGTGAGGCAAAGCAGATTGTTCGTAAACAATTTCCATTTCAGCGACCAAATCTTCTGCTTTTTTCATCACCTCCTCATAAGAATACTCACCCTTTAAAATAGCTTTTAAATCCTCAAAATCACCAGCTATTCTCCTATCTACAATCACTTCACCCCGCCGCAATATTTCTACTCCACTGCGTAACAATCTAATGCAGTGCATTCCATGTTTGAGGTCAAAACCCGATTTTCTTTCCATTTCTGCTCTAGCCGGATTCCTATTTTCCTGCCAAGATAAGTAAGCTTTCCATTCTCTTAAAGCTATTTGATAACTTTGGCTTTTCTGAAGCAGGCGAATAAAATCTTTACGGCTATTGGTTAACTTTTGGGTATATTCCAAAGTTTCATCTGGCAAAGTGTATTGTTTCAACACACCTTTAAAATCAATATCTGCCGTCAGCAATTGGTATAATTGTTCCGCTTCTTCCAAAAATTCAATCCGTCCTCTGATTAAGTTATAAAGATATTCTAAAAAAGCATTTAGCTCATCTTTGCTGAGGGGTGCTTCGTCTTCTATGGCAAAGTCAGATGGTATTGGCTTTTTTTGCGGTGGCTTTAACAACCATTTGCGATGAGTTTCCATTTTTTTGATTTGGGCAAAAGCATAACCAGTGTAAGTATGTTTTACTTTCTTGCTCAAAAATAACTGTTTATGATTAATTAAATGCTGTCCGACTGCGCTTAAAAAAGGATAGTTACTTAACCAGAGCAATTCTAGAACATTGGGATTAGCACCTGCTAATAACTGAAGGATTTTTCTTAATTCATATATAACTGTGTCTTTGTTGCCATCAATAAATGGAAATATTCCTGGTTCATCCCAACCAGAATCTTTTTGTTCTATGTGATCAAACCCTAAGTAATACCTTTTGGGTGCGATAAATACTCCTCGATAATCAAAGTCTGAATCAGGACGATTTAAACCATAGCCGTGGCTACCTGCTAAACCAATTAAGATAGTTCTTTGCTCAACTTCTATTCTTTTCATATCACCTGATTAAAATATTGCCATCCTAACTCATGAGTTCAGCCGATGAGAAATAGGGAATGTAGATGCAGAGGAGCCAAGGGAAGAATTTCTAACTCTTGACCAATAATGACCATTGACTAATGACCACTGACTAATACCAAAAGTTGCTTAGTTTAACAAAAATGCCCCTAAAGGAGATGATGCAACGATATCCCCTTAAGGAGCAAAACTTGTTAATTTAGTTGTTCCTATATTTTGGCTTTCCTAGAACAAGAATTATCTAGGATTAATGTGCCGTCTATTTCCCCATCCTGGATTAATAATGGCGGCTAAATCTTCTTCAGACAATTTGTTGATTTCACTGTCCAGTTCTTCAACGCTGAAATCATAGCCACGCTCTTGAGCAATCTTGACGAAGGCTTCGGGATTAGCTGTTGCTTTGAGTCTTTGCTGTAGCGCTTGATCTTTTTTTACAGCTTCAAAAAGTCGGGTAGCATTTTGCTGTGTCATGACAGTTGATCTCCTGTTTTAAATATCAGGTTTCAATTTAGTAACTTGACTCCTGTGGAATCACTAAATTTTGTGAAGAACCTTTACTATTTAGAGTGTAAATTTAATTTTAAAACAAAGTAGAAGATTGTGTAGATTCTGATAAAAAAATATAAGTTTTAGTCTAAATATTTCTACTAATTTGTAAAACTCAACCCTAAGATGGAAGCAGTCTTTAACTAAATAATATTGGTGTTTAATTGTAAATGCAGTTTACATTCTTTGGGTGGGTGATTCAGCCATAAAGCTTTTGGCAAATAAAAGCTTGACTTAGCACCTGCTCATAAAATACAATATTAGATTGTCTGTCTAATTCCTGCTCGGATCAGGTAGACATATTACAAAAGCTGGCAAATGCCCTCTACACGAGATAAAAACCAGCTACCTGTACGGCAACCTCAAGGACAATTCCATGACCTACGCGATTATTGAAACTGGCGGCAAACAAATACGAGTAGAGCCAGGCCGGTTTTACGATATTGAACTGCTTGCGACTGAACCAGATGAAAAAGTTACAATAGACTCTGTATTACTCGTGCAGCACGATGGTGAAGTTACCATTGGACAGCCACTAGTGACAGGTGCGACTGTAGAAGGGACTGTAATGCGACATTACAGAGGTCGTAAAGTCTTGGTATACAAGATGAAGCCTAAAAAGAAAACCCGCAAAAAGCGGGGGCATCGTCAGGAAATTACCAGACTTATGATTGACTCCATCACTCTTAATGGCGAAGTATTTGCTTTTGAAGGAGAAACTGAGAAGGAAACCCCCGTTTTAGATGAGACTCCTGCCGAAGAAGTTGAAACTGCTGCTGAATAATAATAAGAAGATACACAAGAGGAAATCATGGCTCATAAGAAAGGAACAGGTAGTACACGCAACGGTCGTGATTCTAATGCCCAACGTCTAGGTGTCAAGCGTTATGGCGGTCAAGTTGTACGTGCAGGAAATATTCTTGTGCGTCAGCGCGGCACAAAATTCCACCCTGGTAACAATGTCGGTATTGGTAGCGATGACACTCTGTTTGCCTTAATCGACGGTGTTGTAATGTTTGAGAGAAAGGGCAAAACCCGTAAAAAAGTTAGTGTTTATTTACCCATAACTGCTGCTGAGGCAGCCCCTGCTGAGACCGTAGCAAGTTAGAGTGTAGGGTGGGCTGTTACCCACCCTAATTGCTAGTTAGCGATCGCATATCCCAGCAGTTGATTAAAAGTCGCTTTGTTCCTCTGTTGCCCATAGATTACGGTTAGGAGCATCAAAGCGCAGATATTCTTCAATAACAAAATATTACACAAAGAAATTGGATTCGGTAGCTTGTTATCGTAGGCAATTTTTGTGAGCTTTCGGATGATTGCACTAAATTTTCCAAAGTTCAAGATAGCCAGCAAGAGATATATTTATACTGAAAGTCTTTGGATTAAACGATGTAGTCTTTTGGGTCTAATCACGATAACATAAGTGCAATAAAGACATTGCTTATTATGCTAACCTGCGTTCATTCATTTCAGAATGAGGTTCGGCTGAGAGAATATCTAAATTAGGTTCTAGCTTTGAGCTACCATGAATACCTGAGAAAATGCTGAGAATTAACTAAATTTTCTCAAGGGATAAATTTATGAAAATCATGGCTTCGTTTCAATAAGCTCTCAGAGAGAACTGAGATACTTTGGATGTTCCGGATAACTCAAACATCAGTAGCAAAAGTCTGATGGAGTTTTCTACAAGAAGGTATCTTCTTTATTTCAATAGCCTTTATGAATCTACTTGTAGCTTAATTTCCCTTGAATCAATACAAAAACAACTATCTAAAGGATGAAAGAAGACTATGAACTGGAAAATACTTTGTTTAATTGCTGGTTTAAGCTTAACCACTAGTCTCACTGCTTGCTCTAGCAGTCCTGCAAGCAACAATCAAATTGCTCCTGAAGCCTCTCCTGCGATGAGTAAAGACAAAGCTGGCGATGCAATGAGCAAAGATAAGGCTGGCGATGCGATGAGTAAAGACAAAGCTGGCGATGCAATGAGCAAAGATAAGGCTGGCGATGCGATGGGCAAAGATAAGGCTGGCGATGCGATGAGTAAAGACAAAGCTGGCGATGCGATGAAGCAATCCTCACCTTCCACCAAGCCTTAGCCATAACTAGCCTTACATCTCACTTTTCTTGTACTAAGTATAAGGGCTGCTTACCAAGAAAATCTTGATCCAATCCTTATACTTTGGCGCTTTGACCTCAACAGGAGAAATTCTGATGAATCACAACCTACTTCGTCGGCGTCAGTTGCTTTTTTATCTTGGGTTGGGGATTGTCGGAATCGGTGCAGCCACAACATTTTCCAACTTCAGAAAAGTGGATGCCCCTTCTATCTCTCCTGCAAAAAGTAATAATACGCAAGACTTGGAAACTATTACAGTTAAAACTCCGGCAGATAAGAGTATGCCAGAGTTTCAGGGTATTAATCAGTGGCTTAATTCTACCCCTTTATCAATTGCTGACCTCAAAGGCAGTGTTGTTCTAATACAGTTTTGGACTTTTGCTTGTATTAACTGCCAGCGTACTCTGCCCTACATTACTAGATGGCATCGACAGTATGAGTCAGAAGGACTCAAGGTGATTGGCATCCACACACCAGAGTTTGCCTTTGAGCGAGACGCAAACAATATAAAAAAGGCACTACGACAACACCAAATTACCTATCCAGTTCCGGTTGATAACGAGTACAAAACCTGGAACGCTTACGAAAATCAGTATTGGCCCCATACGTTTTTAGCCGATCGCCAAGGTTTACTACAATATGACCATATTGGTGAAGGGGCATACGAAAAAATAGAGCAAACTATCCGCCAGCTATTGGGGTAGAAGGAATTATGACAACTTCTACTTTGTCAATGAGTCTGGCTTTACTGGGGGGAGTTCTGAATGTGCTTTCACCCTGTGTTTTACCAATTTTGCCTGTGCTGTTGGGGCGATCCCTCCAATCCCACATCTACGGCCCAGTAGCACTGTTAGGGGGATTAATCACTGGTTTTGCACTGGCTGGTAGTTTACTAGGTGTAACAGCAAGCTGGTTTACAGGTTTGGCTAATTTATTAAGGAATGGCGCGATCGCACTCCTTTTATTTCTGGGATTACTCGCAATTTTCCCTACCTGGAGTTACCGAATATTTTCTTATTTTCCGGTCAGCAATTGGGCTAAGAAAACCCCGCGAATCGGACTTATGGGAGAGTTCTGGTTAGGTACTCAGTTGGGGCTTTTATGGACTCCCTGTGCTGGGCCAGTTTTGGGAGGTGTTTTAGTCCTAGCAGCAGTTAATCATCAAGTCATAGGTGCATTTTGGCTACTGCTTGCTTATGGAATCGGAGCAGGTTTGCCTCTTTTAGCGATCGCCTACGGTGGGCGAGTACTCAGCCAACGAATCCTTAATCTCCGCTCCCATAGTGCAACGTTGCAGAGGATTGGTGGCGTAGCGATCGCGGCCACAGCAATTGCTATTCTTCTCGGTTGGGATGTCCAGGTGCAACTTTGGCTGGCTCCGTTTTTTCCTACTCAACGTCTGTGAAACGTGCCAATTTTAGATTTTGGATTACAAGACCCAATCCGAAAGTCTAACTGGGAACAATCTAAAAATCTAAAATCCAAAATTCAAAATCCAAAATTGGTATGAACTCATCTAAACGCAAAGTCTGGTCAACCCCAAGTCAGACTTTTTTATCAAAAATCTTTCACTGGATTAATATCATCAGTCTCATTTTAATGATCGCTAGCGGACTGCAAATCTATAATGCCAATCCGGTATTTGGAGGGCGTGAAGGTTGGCATTTTCCTGACCTTCTGTTGCTAGGAGGTTGGTTAGCGGGTGGCAGACATTGGCATTTTGCTGCTATGTGGCTGTTTTCGCTGAACTTACTTTGGTATGGACTTTATATCTTTGTAACTCGTCGTTGGCAGCGTCGCTTTGCCGATGGCGGTGATTTAAAAGCATTGCAAGTCAGCCAGAACCCAAAGCGCAAAAACTACGCATGGCATCGGCTAGTCTATACTGCTATTATTCCAGTGCTGCTGCTGGCAATCTTGAGTGGTCTGGCGATGTACAAACCTGCTCAACTGCATTGGCTTTCCGGGCTGTTTGGTAATTGGCAAACTCTACGCACTGTTCACTTTATCACTGTTCCCACAGTCATACTGTTTACAATTGCTCATTCCTTACTTGCCCTGAAGGTAGGAAGCATCCGTCTAGTTAAGTCTATGTTCCTGTAGAGGTACTTATGAGTCTGATTCTTCCCAAACGCACCCTATCCCGTCGCCGGTTACTGCAAGTATCTGGACTTTCAGGGTTAGGCTTTCTTTTAGGTGGCTGTGGGACAAATTTGTTCTCAGATAATCTGCGGCAAATATCTGAGCCACTAAATCAAAGTCTTGAAGCACTCCTGCTAAGTCAAAAACCAGTACCAGAATTTCCTGTTAGTGCCATAGAACCAGACAAATTGCTAATTAATACCTTTGACTTTACGCCGCAAATTGATCCAGTACAGTTTCGCCTGACGATTGATGGCGAAGTTAGTAACACCATGCAATTGAGTATGGCAGATATTCAAAAACTCCCCTTGACTTCAATGGTAATTCGCCATGTTTGTGTTGAAGGCTGGGCTGCGATCGCTCAATGGGGAGGTGTGCGATTACGAGACTTGGTAGCACTGGTACAGCCTAAGTCAAACGTCCGCTATGTCTACTTCAAATCTGCTGATGGCTACTATGAAAGCTGGGATCTTGCCTCTGCTATACATCCCCAAACTCTCATGGCTTATCAAAAGAATGGACAACCTTTATCAGTTGATAATGGTGCGCCCATACGCCTAGCATCCCCAATTAAACTGGGCTACAAGCAAAGTAAATGGGTAACTCAAATTACATTCGTCAGCAATTTGTTACCTCGTAAAGGCTATTGGGAGGATCAGGGCTATGAGTGGTTTGCAGGGCTATGAGGGGGCAGGGGACAGGGGAAAATTTTACTAAAGTCCAACTCAAAACATTAAAATGCGGCAGACCACGTAAACGAATCAAGGTGTTGGCTGCTGATAAAGGGTACGACTCGAAACAAAAACGTGCTGACCTATGTAAACGAGGTATTCGTCCTCAAATCCCATGCGCGAGTCTGGAAAACCAAGAAAAACAGAGGAAGACACATCAAAATCTCTGTTCTTAGATTTCAGCAGGAGCGTTGTTTTGCTTGGTATCAACGCTCTTAAGCGCCGTCTCGTTGTCAGATGGGAACGTCAAAAGGTTTACTTTGACCCATACATTGACCTTGCTACTATCCACATCTGGATTAACAAAACATTATCAGTGGGATAGGTTCATATAGCAATCCTAAATCATTCGTGAGAGAGAAAAACGCTGAAAGGCTTTAAAGTACGTATTTTTAATCTCAGTATTTTCTCACGTTTCAATTCGGATTGCTATAGTTTCAAGAGTATTTACAGTAAAAATACTGCTTTAGTAAGCAACATGCTAGATTTAATGCTCTTAATTAACAGTTAATAGTATGTTAAACCCTGTATGATGATAGAATTCATATCTGAGTTGTTCAACAACATTTCAGAGAAAACCGTTATCAAACAGGCTTTTCAATCTCAAGATGTTCTCAAAAATAAAATTGTAGTCCTATACTACTCTTCCATTACTGTAGATAAAGAAAAATAAGACGTGATTTTTCAGCTGCATATAAGGTAGGAGTTTGAACTTTAATTTTTTGACAGAATTGCTGAGATGAATACTTTTGATTTGCTATTAGTTACGTAAAACAAGTAGTTGTGAGGAATTTGTCATGTCTTTGAATCCCATAATCAGCAGTGCATCTACTTTTACATATACAGATAGCTCTACAGTACAAATCCTGTTTATCGATACTCTTGTCAGTAACGCAGAAATTCTTCTAAAAGGAACTTTTCCTAGTGTTGAAACTGTGATTCTGTCAGCACAACGAGACGGCGTAGAGCAAATTACAGAAGCATTAAAACAACGCCAGAATATAAAGACAGTTCACATTGTTTCTCACGGTGCGCCTGGATGTCTGTATTTAGGTAATAGCCAACTTAGCCTTGATACCTTAAAAGATTATGTGCCCCAGCTACAGGGATGTTCAAGAGAAAATCTCAATTTACTTTTATACGGTTGTAATGTTGCTGCTGGTGATGCGGGAGAGGAATTTCTCTACAAACTACATTCCTTAATGGGTGCTAAAATTGCTGCTTCCGCTTCAAAAACAGGTAATACAGAATTAGGAGGAAATTGGGATTTAGAAGTGACTATGGGTGAGATTAAACCCCAACTCGCTTTTAGCGATCAGGCAATAGCAAATTATCCAGGTATATTAGGCTCCACAGTCCCATTTGATGTTGCATCAGTCTTTGATGCTGATGTCATTGTCAACCGTACCGGAGGTGTCACTGACACCATCCAAACAGCGATTGATGGGAAAAACTTTGCTTTGATAACCCAATCCTTCGCTACTTTTACCAATAGTACTTTGGGTAATGGACTGCCAGATGACGGATTTTTTGGGGCTACTAGCTTCAATCCAGATATTCAACTCAGTTATAGAAACAGTGAAAACGGCAATAATGCTCGTCTAATTACAACTTCTACTGGGAATTTTACGTTTAATGTTTCGAGTGGTCAGTATGCTTATGTGCATTTGGCCTTAACTTCAACAGAAGCAAGCAGTAATGTCCGTTTGACCTTGAACTATAGTGATGGGACAACGCAAACAACTGATAGCCAAACAATTCCCGACTGGTTTAACGAAATTACCCCATCAACAACTCTTTACTATTTAATTGATGGCTTAGACCGTAGTAAGGCTGATGGGACTGGCTTTGAAAATGCTAATGATCCGGCGATATTTGGGGTAAGGGTCTCAGCGGATGCAACTAAGACGCTTGAGAGTATCACACTTGAGAAAACAGCTTCCACAGGGTATTTAGCCTTTTTAGGGGCGACGGGAGAGTTAAATACCCCACCCACTTTACAAACTGCGATCGCGGATCAAACAGCTGAAGAAGATACAGCTTTCAGCTTTACTTTTGATGCTGATACTTTCAGTGATGCAGATACCGAAGACATCCTTACCTACACTGCAACTCTGGAAAATGATGACTCACTACCCACTTGGTTGAACTTCAATCCTACTACCAATACCTTCAGTGGCACTCCTACGAATCAGGATGTAGGTACTCTCAACATCAAAGTCACCGCTACAGATAGTGCTGAAGCTATAGCTACTGATGTGTTTACACTCACGACGGTTGCCCAGGAGACTCCTACAATTCCTACTGTCGATTCTACCCTGTTGATAAATACTACAGGCGATATTTTTAGCGTCAATACTAACGCGAACAATGAAGATGAAGATGATCAAGGAAAACTCTCAATCAAGATTAAAAACAATACCTCTGACAAGGTAAATGAACTGAATGTATTTACCGTTGACGATGAAGAAGGTAGAATTAATGGCATAGCTCCTGGCGCAGAAGGCTATACGCAAGCGGCTCTTTCGCGTTCAAAGGTGGTTTTTTCCACTCTTGCCAATCTACCTAATGGTTTCAATCCCACAGACCTGATAAACATATTAGAATTTGACTCTAATACCAAACTGAGATTTTATCTGGTATCCGACAGTACAACTCAAGCTATACTGTCCGGAAAAACCTCTTTGTCAAATGTCTCTTTTTCCTCAACTATAACTAACAATACAGAACAAGAAAAAGGGTTTTCTGTTAACTTCCAGAATTTGGTTGTAGATATTCAGCCAACCAATGAAGAGACATCTTTAGGCACTGGTCTGCAAGGAAAATATCAAGGTGAACTGATTGATTTAGATAGTGTAACAGAACCAGTAAAAGCTGAATTTATAGTCAACAGAGAAGCAATATATAACAACTATGTTGGCTTCTATAAAATTGCTGATGAAAATGGTGGAATTGACACTAACAGTGATGGAAAGGCTGACATTCTTGTTGGACAAACTGGTTACACTGAAGCTGCTGTGGCTAGACGTGTTGTGGGAATTGACTTGACTGTGAATAATCAAGCTAAAGTAAATTACACTGGCACTTTCGAGACTGATTCTTTGTTTGCACCATTTATTATTGTTAATGGTAAACCCGACGCAATTCAGAATGGTAATGCCAATCTGGATGTTTACTTCTCATTCTTAGGTGCTAACTCAGATAAAGTAGACCATATTCGATTGTTGGGAAATAACAGTTTTGGTTTTGAAGATTTAGCAAATGGTGGTGACAAAGATTACAACGATATGATCGTGCAAGTCAAATTAACAAACAATATCGGATAAGAACAATAATGATAATCATTGTGAATAGGGTAAGAGGATGTTTGAAGAGTCTTCTTGTCGGGATCAAAAGTTCTAAATCCCTCTAAATTCATGCCACTTGCTCCACTTAAAAAGGGGGACTTTGATTCCGGTTCCCCCCATTTTTTAAGCTACGGTGTACACACAAGTCCTAAGTAAACTACTAACAGAAGGAGTTGCCAGGAGTAAAATTCGGATTTCTCACAAGAGAGTGGGGGAGGGGTGGGAAGAAGCGAGATTTTTATCCCCCATCTGAGCTTATTTTATGTCTTCCCACACTCCCTGGAATTATCACAAGGGAGAATTCCAGGTCAAGCACATTTTACGAAAAGAAGTAGGGATTTTTAGAATAGTCGGATAGGTTCTTACATCTTTACACTATAGAGGGATGGGAAATTATGGGAATTAGTTAAAAATCGTTTGGGAAGTAGACAAAAAATCAAACACCCAATATCTGAAACTCTTTATCTAGAATTGATTTTGACGAGCTAACAAAGGACACGAGTTTTAGTCCACAAAGCACGGAAAAGTAATAGCATGACTACAGAGAATCTAAGTACCTTACCATCATCTCCAGCCCAGACCGAATTAGAATTCATAGATTCACCCGGTTGTCAATCAACAAGTCTGCACGACTCGGATGTACCAGAAGTGGACTTGTTTAGTCCACTGAAAATTCGAGATATCACCCTGCCCGATCGCATCGCAATGTCACCAATGTGTCAATATTCGGCAGAGAATGGATTCGCAAATGATTGGCATTTTGTCCATTTGGGAAGTCGGGCTACTGGAGGCACTCATCTGATTGTAGTCGAAGCTACAGCCGTGACAGCCCAAGGGCGAATTACTCCTGGCGATCTTGGTCTTTGGGACGACATGCATATCGAGCCACTAGCTAGAATTGTTCGTTTTCTTCGTGAGCAAGGAGCGATCGCAGCGATTCAATTAGCCCATGCTGGCCGGAAGGCGAGTTGCAATGTTCCCTGGCTGGGTGGTAAACCGTTGACACCTGAAGAAGGCGGTTGGCCTGTAATCGGGCCAAGCCCAACTCCGTTTCAAGAGGGCGGCCCCATTCCCATAGCCCTCAATGAGGTTGGGATTGAAGAGGTGATTGAAGCTTTCGTTGCCACAGCCCAACGTGCCGTTCAAGCAGGCTTTCAGATTATCGAAATCCACGCGGCTCATGGATACCTACTGCATTCCTTTCTTTCGCCGCTAAGTAATCAACGAACAGATGGTTATGGAGATTCGTTGGAGAACCGAATGCGTTTGTTACTGGAAGTGACAAGACGAATCCGAGAGATTCTGCCAAGCGGGATGCCGCTTTTTGTGCGCCTCTCTGCTACCGACTGGGTGGAGGGAGGTTGGGATCTCAAGCAGTCAGTGATATTATCCCGCGAACTAAAGGAATTAGGCGTTGATTTAATCGATGTTTCCACAGGAGGCTTAGTCCCTCATGCCAGGATTCCCGTGCAGACAGGTTATCAAGTGCCTTTTGCTGCCAAAATCCGAGAAGAGGCTGGAATTAGGACTGGGGCTGTGGGGATGATAAAGGAGGCTGAGTATGCCAACCAAGTAATTACTCGTGGATGTGCGGATTTAGTTCTCATCGGTCGAGAAATGCTCCGCGATCCATATTGGTCGATTCATGCGCGTTCCCATTTGGATGAGGAACCTAACTGGGCTTTGCCCTACGGGTATGCAGTTAAACAACGGAGACAAGGGAAATAAATGTGAACAGCAGGTGTTGCGATCGCAATGGTAAAGTTTGAGATTGCAACGCTGCGATCATAATCGACTTGTGTTTAAACTGATATCATGTCCGCTTAATTACTTATCAAACAGACATGATTCATATGAGAGGTTATTCGAGACTTGGGGCTTAAGCCCCAAGTCTTGCCATGTCGTCTTGACAAGGCTACCTTAAACCTTAGACGTGAGAAATCTTGATATTTCCGCATGTGCCAACACAGCAGCAGGTTCGCGCTGAAGAGCGTTGTAATACTTTCTCTCGAAGGTATTGCCCGTCTCTAACGGTATAATCAACGTGCGGACATCAGCAATCAACTTTTCAAAATCCTCCATTGCTATCGGTTCATCTGCTTCGAGCATTTCATCAACTTGCACAACCATCTCGGAAATGCGATGTAGCCAAGCAAATTGTTCATGAGCGATAACTAACTGAAGTAGTTCTCCGCTTGATACTCGTCCACTAACCTGTTCGTAGGCAATACGTTCTGTATCTAACAACATCTTGTGAAGATGGAGTAATTTATTTCGTAAATCACGCAGATATTGATGTTGGCGTATTCTTTGTGAAAGTGTATTAGAAGTCAATGTTACCCATCCTTTCGTTACGATAGTCTTGAATGGCTTAAATGATTGCTGCGTCAGTATTCACCACGAATAGACTTTAGCGAACAACTGGTTTGTTGAGTGATACGCTAGCGATGAGAAGCATATCCAATGATGGCGTAGCAAGATCCCCGTAGGTATACGGGAGCGCTACTCAACATACATCGTCACTTCCTCACTGTCTTGTATAAACAGCATCATTAGCTATCTGCTCAACCTCAGTTCATGTATTCGGTTTCCTTGTTAAGACGCATGACAATCAACATATCTTTTTATAACTGTAGTATCTTATATTTGATTACTCATATATTAGCATAAACTTATAAGAAGTACATAGTGTGGAATCTATCGAGAAAATATCAATTATGGGAAAACTGTCTTAATGTCGCTAGCATACGTAATTCTAGGTCTTCTTCAGCAGCAGGAAATGACGGGCTATGACCTCAAAACGAGCTGCTTTGATCAATGCATTGCTCATTTGTGGCCAGCAGACCAGGCACAAATTTACAGAACTCTCGATAAGCTAGTTGAGCAAGGCTGGATTACCTGTACAATTGAGATTGGGCGCGATCGCCCCAACCGCAAAGTCTACAGCGTAACAAAATCAGGGAAAGCCGAATTTGCCCGATGGCTTGGAACTCATCAACCCTTGCCAACTATCCGAGAACCAATGCTAGTCCAGTTGCATTTTGCAGATCAGTTGTCCAATGAAACTATTATTTACTTACTAGAGCAACAATTAGCGGCTCGAAGCAAAAAGCTTGCTGAATGTGAAACCATCGATTTGCCATCACTTGGTGATGAGTCTGCCAACCGTGAGCAAGTAATGCAAAGGCTGGTGCTGGAGTTGGTGATCCGAAGAGAACAGACTTATATTGATTGGTTGAAGATAGCACTCAATGTTATCAGTCACCAAAAGCCTTATACATCAAATTATCAGATTCATTGATACACCCTCAATACTTCTCGGGTTTTGCATTTTTAACTCGGAATCGGGTAAAGGGGAATGGCACTAAGTTAAGCTGAAGGGTAAGCAGCGTAGGGATTGCAGAGGGGCAGGGGGGCAGAGGGGATTGAACTTGGCACATTGAACTCTCCTCTGCTCACCTGCTCAAGGTTTTGAGAGATGTGGTGAGAAATCTGGGTATGGGGCAATACGGTTCAGATAAGCTTTTATTTCCCCCCTGCTTCCCCTGCATCCCCTGCTCCCCTGCCCGCCTCAACGAATAAATTTCCTTAACTGAACCGTGGGGCGTTTTCACCAGAATCTTTGCGCTAGCATCTCAAAAAGAGGAAGCCGTTGGCTCTAGCTCGTTTTTCTGTAACTTTGATAAATCAAGGCAATGGTAACAACAGCAATCAATCCGTATCTTGATCGTAATTTTGCTCCAGTTCATGAAGAAATCACCACCGACAAGTTGCCAGTCATTGGTGAATTACCCTTTGACTTATCAGGGATGTTTGTCCGAAATGGCCCTAATCCTCAATGGAAACCCATCGGTGAATATCACTGGTTTGATGGGGATGGGATGTTGCATGGTGTGCAAATTAGCAACGGCGTAGCTACCTATCGCAACCGTTACGTCCAGACAGCCGGATGGAAAAAAGAACGAGAAGCGGGTAAGGCTCTCTGGAGTGGATTTTTAGAACCACCACAAATGGATAACTCCCACGGTGGCTACAAAAATACTGCCAATACTGCCTTAGTGTGGCACGCGGGCCAGATGTTAGCGTTAAATGAGGGGGGTAAACCTTACGCCATCAAACTTCCTGAATTAGAAACTATTGGCGAGTATACCTACAATGGCAAGCTGGTTTCTGCCTTCACAGCCCATCCCAAGGTAGATGCAGTGACGGGCGAAATGATGTTTTTTGGCTACTCTGTGTTTGCGCCACCGTACCTGCAATATAGTGTGGTTTCAGCACAAGGCGAATTGTTGTGGACAGTGCCAATTGACCTGCCAATGGGGGTCATGATGCACGATTTCGCCATTACTGAAAACTACACTATTTTTATGGATTTGCCGTTGACTATTAACCCAGAAAGAGCACAACGGGGAGAACCTGTAATGATGTTTGAGCGCGATCGCTCTAGTCGTTTCGGCATTCTACCACGTCATGGTAACAACAGTAATATCCGATGGTTTGAGAGTCCTGCTTGCTATGTCTTCCATACCCTCAACGCTTACGAAGAGGGAGACGAAGTAGTGCTGATTGCCTGTCGCATGAATTCTACTACTGTGTTGATTTCTAGTGATTCGCAACCCGATCCAGAAGGAAATATCCCGCGCTTATATCGCTGGCGATTTAACCTCAACACAGGGACAGTACGTGAAGAAATGTTGGATGATGTAGCTTCAGAATTTCCCCGCGTTAACGAAAACCTATTGGGGCGGCAAAACCGATATGGTTACACTAACAAAATGGCGAATACTCCCCTACCTTTATTTGAAGGTATCATTAAGTACGACTTCAGCAATGGAAAGTCCCAAACCCATAAATTCGGACAAGGGCGCTATAGCGGTGAAGCTGTGTTTGCACCACGTCCTGGTGCAACTGCTGAGGATGATGGCTGGTTGATGACTTTCATTCACGATGAGAATTCAAACACTTCAGAATTGGTAGTGGTGAATGCCCAAGATATAACGGCTGAACCTGTAGCGCGGGTGATAATTCCTCAACGAGTGCCTTATGGATTTCATGGTACTTGGGTTGCAGGGGAATAGTCGATCACTTCGCTTTTACAGTCAGCAATTATTATAAAAAGACCTCTCCCTGGTTTTGCATAGCAGAACCAGGGAGAGGTTAGTGCAACTCACGTTTACGCTTTTTCCCTATACCCACCAGCGTAATCAATTACACAAATTGTTCTATATAATTTGTGAGTTCCATAAGCAACACCAGATACTTTAAAAGCGCCGTTAAAAATGTTTGTTCGATGACCGCGATCGCGCACACCATCATCAATAATTAACTGCATAACAATATCTTGGGCGGTGTTTGGGCCATAACTAATATTTTCGCCTGCGGTTGTTTGCCATCTACCATAGCGGTTGATGCGAGTAAAGGGGTTGCTACCATCGCTACCATTATGACCTAGAGCACCTTTTGGCCCTTGATCTTTAACATGGTCTTTTGCTCCTAAAGACATACCCTTTGATGCATTCAACGCCCCTACAGGACGTGTTGATTTCAAAAATGCGATCGCCTCATCAACTGCTCTAACTCCTTCTTGAGTTCGCAAATAGGTATTATTAGAAATTTTGACTCGGTTCCCTTCAAAGCGCTTTCTATAGTTTTCCAAAATCGGGAGATATGACTTGGGATTTGTTCGTACCTTATTTGTTTCAACAATTACCTGTTGTTCTAGCGGTGAAAGATAACTCGCCTTTGCTAATAAAGTTGGACTGCTAGGTTTAACTACTGCTGGGTTAGAATTTGCTACAGAAGGGTTAGATTGCAACAGTTGATTTGAGCAACCGAAAATCAGGGCTACTGGCAAAAGTACCCAAAATTTAATGCGATGCATTTATTACCTCACAATTTTTTCTATGGATTAATTTAGTGAATTAAAAGAAATAATAATTTTCAACACACACAGAAGTTTGTAGACGCTTCTTTATTCAGAATTGTCAAACATCAGAACTTGGATCATTCCCCTAACAAGAACAGAAATGAGTTGATCAAGATTATAGATAACACTGGGATCATCTTTGTTCCTTGAGTGTTAAAAAAGATTACTTAATACTTGTTGTAACCTAGCTAACACTGAAACGTAAAGCACAAAAAAGATTTTAAATTTATCAAAGAGAATTCAGAAGTCAGGAGCCAGAATTCAGTATGAATTCTGAATCGATTTAGCGGATGAATAAACGGGTCTAAAACCCCCTCCAAATCGGAGATTTGGAGGTCTTCAATTCCTGCGCCGGTCTGAATCCCCGACTGATTAATTCTGACTGCTGAATTCTGACTTCTGAATTCTTCTTCAATATGCCTGCTTTGTAAGTACAATAACTCAAAACCTTCGATATTTGTCGTCACTGCCCAACTGCGATTATTTATCCCTATACCCATCAGCGTAATTAATTACACAAATTGTTCTATATAATTTGTGAGTTCCATAAGCAACACCAGATACTTTAAAAGCGCCGTTAAAAATGTTTTTTCGATGACTGCGATCGCGCACACTATCATCAATAATTAATTGCATGACGATATCTTGAGCAGTGTTAAAGCCATAAATGATATTTTCGCCTGCGGTTGTTTGCCATCTACCATAGCGGCTGATGCGAGTAAAGGGAGTACTACCATCGCTACCATCATGACCTGTAGTACCTTTTGGCCCTTGGTCTTTAACATGGTCTTTTGCTCCTAAAGACATACCCTTGGATGGACTCAATGCTCCTACAGGAGGTGCTGATTGCAAAAATGCGATCGCCTCATCAACTGCTTTGACTCCTTCTTGAGTTTGCCAATAAGTATTATTGGAAACTTTTACTAGGTTTCCTTCAAAGCGCTTTCTATAGTTTTCCAAAATCGGGAGATATGACTTAGGATTTGTTCGTACCTTATTTGTTTCAACAATTACCTCTTGTTCCAACGATGAAAGGTAACTCACTTTTGATAAAGTCGGATTAGTTTGTGGAACTAATGCTGGGTTAGAGTAAGCTACAGACCGATTAGATTGAAAGAGTTGATCTGAGCAGCCAAATATCAACCCAATTGGCAAAAATACCCAAAATTTAAGGCGACGCATCCATTACCTCACATTTTTTCTGTGAATTAATAGTTTGAGTGAATTAGACAAAATAAATCTGCAAACGCTTCTGTGGCATCTTGTAACCTCAGTAACACTGAAATGTAAAGAACAACCAAAATTTTTTCATTTTCTGATGCCTGCTTGCAAATTTACACTTTGAGAAACCAGCGTTGGCGATACATCAGAACACCAATAGCCCACCACAACAACACGGTGACAAGGGCAAATAATAAGGAACCATTCAGAACTCCCGCCCAAGATGCGAAAAAATTCTGATAAATCCAATTGTAGGTACTGGGAGCATCTTTGCCTGTGCCAATAGTGGTTTTCACTAAGATTTTAATCAATAAAACGGATGGAACAAAAAGAGCGATCGCATTTAAGCCCATAATTTCAAAAGGTTTACTCCAGCGACGATTCGCCCGGACTTCGATGAGTTCATAACAAGCGGCTAGCAAAAGTAACGCCCAACCACTGGTAAAAACTACATAAGAACTTGTCCACAGCTTTTTGTTAATGGGAAATGTCCACCCCCACGCCCAACCAATAATTAAACAACCAACTCCAAATAATGCTAACCCAATACTTGTGCGTGACTGTACAGGTTGACTTCGTATCCATTGACCAGTAAAGTAGCCAGCGAGGACGCTTACTATCGCAGGAATAGTACTGAACAGTCCCTCTGGATCTCCCATAAAGTTGAAACTATCACCTTTATATAGATGTGCTTTGGGAATAATCAGACGGTCAATATAAGCACCGAAATTACCTTCTCGTGTCAAAACTCCTGCGCCATATTCTGGGACTGGTACGTACATCATTATTAGCCAGTAGCCGATAAGTAGCACGCCTGCTAGTATCCATTGTCCTTTACGCGGAAGATTGAGAACTATCAAGGAAGCTAGCAGATAGGTAATGCTGATGCGCTGTAACACTCCCATAATGCGGATACTACTCAAGTCAAAAGTCCAAATACCTTGATTCCAAAAGCCATTTAGTAGTAATCCCAAGGCAAAGAGAATGGCTGCGCGGCGTAAGATGCGCCAGTAAATAGTTGAGGTTGTTTTGTTATCTTCGGTGTATTTTGACAGCGAGAAAGTCATCGCTACACCAACAATGAAGAGAAAAAAAGGAAATACCAAATCAGTTGGTGTGCAACCGTGCCAATCGGCGTGGGCTAAGGGAGGATATACATCATCTGCGACTCCCGCCATATTGACGAGAATCATTGCAGCAATGGTAATGCCGCGAAAAACATCCAGTGAAGTCAGGCGCATAAGCGGAATTTTATGTTAAATGAGTATCTAAGTACAGCATTTCATTAATTCGTAGCTAATTAAATTTAGCAATGCCAACGCATCGACTAACAATGCCAACGCATCGACTTGCAATGCCAACACATCGACTTGCAATGCCAACGCATCGACTTGCAATGCCAATGCATCGACTTGCCATGCCAACGCATCGACTAACAATGCCAATGCATCGACTTGCAATGCAAACGCATCGACTTGCAATGCCAACGCGTCCCCTTGCATTAAAAACGCTACGATTTTACGCAAAGCTGTACTAAGTTACCCCGCTTGATGCAAGTAATCAAACAAAATTTATAAACTTAGATACAAGGTAAAATTTTGTTAAGTAATTACCACAACTCGCTATGCCAATCAAAGTTGGAGATACTGCTCCTAATTTCACTTTACCTGCTCAAAACGGCTCAACAATTAGCCTGCAAGATTTTCGCGGCAAAAATGTTGTCCTATATTTTTACCCCAAAGATGACACACCCGGATGTACTGCTGAATCCTGCGCCTTTCGCGATCAGTATGAAGTGTTTAAAAGTGCTGGCGCTGAAGTTGTCGGCGTGAGTGCTGACTCTACCGAATCTCACCAAAAATTTGCTGCGAAATACAATCTACCTTTTACGCTGTTAACTGACAAAGGCGACCAAGTACGGAAGCTATATGGCGCAACAGCAGCCTTTGGCTTATTCCCTGGTCGCGTTACTTACGTCATTGACCAACAAGGAGTTGTGCAATACGTCTTTGATTCAATGTTTAACTTTAAAGGTCATGTAGAGGAAGCACTGAAAACTTTGCAACAGATTGCGAAATGAAGGATTGGGAACTAGGGATTGGGTACTGGGGATTAATAAACTCTTTCCTAGTACCCAGTCCCCAGTCCCTACTCCCTATTTAGAGTGCGATTTTTCCTGCATCGCAATATTGGCATGGGTTGCTTTACCATTCTTGCCGTTAGTATGGCCGTTAGCATTACGGGGATGGATCACGCCATAACCGCCGTGGTTGCGTTCGTAAATTACATTAATCTCTCCAGTTTCAGAATTACGGAACATATAAAAGTCATGCCCTACGAGTTGTAGTTGTTCCAAGGCTTCTGCAAGAGTCATCGGCGGCATGGAAAAATATTTGGTGCGGACGACTTCGTTGGGTAATTCAGGGGTGCGATCGCCAATTAAATCTGTAACTACCGATTCTACAACAACTACTTCTTCTGGTTGGGATTGAGTTTTATGGTCTTGACGCCGTTCTTTGTATTTCCGCAGTTGACGGGCAATTTTATCTGCAACTAAGTCAATACTGGCATAGAGGTTTTCGCTGCTTTCCTCGGCACGGATAACGCTACCATTAGCGTAAATAGTTACTTCAGCCGCTTGTCTTGTATTAATTCGAGGATTACGGGCTACGCTAAGATGCACATCTACTTCATTTGTAAGGCTCTGAAAGTGACTAACTGCTTTTTCAATCTTTTGATGTACATATTCCCGAATCGCATCGGTAATTTCAATATTTTTGCCGTGGATGACAAGCTTCATGTAAACTCTCCCACTGAATATTTAATGTGTGAATTTGCTTTGTATGAAAAGAAATTGCGGTAAGGTTTATTACTCCCGCCAAAACAAATTGTGAACTTTTTCTATGTACTGCTGGTAAGCTGTGTCTAAGCTTATTGCACCTGGGTTATCGCTCATTATACCCTTGATTTTCCTCTTCATCTCTGCGCTGATATCCAATTGGATATCCACCTAGAATTCTTTGGTGAGGAAAATTTAGCATTGTTAAAACAACGCTTACAGAACTTTTGATAGTTGCTCCTTCTGTGTTCGGTTAAACTTTGCTTGCTTTTGTTCAATAATACAAGTCTTTGTGCCAATTTGATTCTATTTGAAATGCAAACTAATGTTATGAGAGTCATCAGCCAGTACATTCGTCTTTATCGTCTTGGCATGATGCTTATTGCAGAGAATTCCTCCTAAAAACCTATTATTGAGGTTGTATATTCAAGCTAGCACTTTGTATTTTCTAATGCATGTTCCCTTGACTTTCCTTTAAAATCCTTTGCAAATCTTGACATGTTTTGACTCCAATCCTGTAATTTGAAATATATTCCGCCCTTAATGCAGTTGATTTTTGGCATAATCCATAGTATGGAAACCCACAAGAACCGTTGTTTGCTATATAACCAAGGATTAATGCCTTACTTAGAAGCTCATAGATGGCAGCGATCGCTCCTGACTGAGCGTATCCATAATCCCAGTCTAGATGACGTGTTAATTTTGCTAGAACATCCACCCGTCTACACTTTGGGACAAGGAAGCAACTCAGATTTTCTCAAATTTGACATTGACAAAGGTCAATATGATGTGCATCGAATTGAACGGGGCGGCGAGGTTACTTACCATTGTCCTGGTCAATTGGTAGGGTATCCAATTTTAAATCTGCAACGTTATCGTAAAGACCTCCATTGGTATTTACGCCAACTCGAAGAAGTCATAATTCGGGTATTGGCAGTTTATGGGTTGCAGGGAGAAAGAATTCCGGCTTTTACTGGCGTTTGGTTACAAGGGCGAAAAGTTGCAGCTATTGGTATTAAAGTCAGTCGTTGGATTACCATGCACGGCTTTGCATTAAATGTTTGTCCAGACATGACAGGCTTTGAGCGCATTGTACCCTGCGGTATTTCTGATAGACCTGTAGGCAGTTTAGCCGAATGGATTCCAGGTATCACCTGCGAAGAAGTGCGTTTTTACATAGCACAGTCTTTTGCTGAAGTCTTTGGTGTGGAATTAGTCGAGTCGCAGCCTCAAGAATTTTTCCGGTATGAGTAAATTCAGCTTGTAATTATGTAATAAATACTATAGCAGTCCTACTTAAATTGTGAGACACTGATGAGGGTAGCCCATATTTAATAGTATGAAAATAACTATTTAATTAAGGTTCTCAAAGCTAAAATCTGATTATTTACAAATTTTTATACTAAATTTTTACGGCTGTCAACCACAACTTTGCGCGTGAATTACTCAAATAATCTCCAGGTATATCCCCCATCTTTAACGTCTTTGAGAGAACGTGATTGGACAGCTTTGATAGAACTATTTGATAGAGATGACGTTGATGAGATTGAAGCTGATATCCACAGTAGTTTGTTTTGGCTGATACCTGAACCTTGTTGGGAAGATGATCCCTTTGAGTTCTTGCGTGAGTATCTTTGAATTGTAGGGAGTAGGGAATGGGAAGTGGGGAGTGGGAAGGCAGAGGCAGAAATAAGCAAATGCTCAATTACGAATTATTTGAAGGCGACTGAGGAAAAGACGTAGGCGATCGCTTTGGGGATTAGTCAGCAGTTCATAAGCTGGGCCTTGTTCTGTCACAATACCGTTATCTAAAAATATCACCTGATGGGCTACTTCTTTTGCGAATTGCATTTCATGGGTGACAACTACCATTGTCATCCCTTCAGATGCCAATTGTTGCATCACTTGCAAAACTTCGCCCACGAGTTCAGGATCTAAGGCGCTGGTGGGTTCGTCAAATAGCATGATTTGAGGATTCATGCATAAACTACGAGCGATCGCTACTCGTTGCTTTTGTCCGCCAGAAAGTTGTTCGGGATAAGCAGAGGCTTTTTCAGATAAGCCAACTTTTTCGAGATATAACCTTGCTATTTGGGCGCTTTCTTTCGGTGTTTTACCCAAGACTTTCTCAGGTGCAAGTGTCATATTTTCTATGACGCTGAGATGGGGAAACAGGTTGAACT
The DNA here is from genome assembly GCF_034531155.1 of Nostoc sp. ChiVER01. Classification (NCBI taxonomy): domain Bacteria; kingdom Bacillati; phylum Cyanobacteriota; class Cyanophyceae; order Nostocales; family Nostocaceae; genus Nostoc; species Nostoc sp. ChiVER01. The sequence goes on from NZ_JAVRBS010000022.1 coordinate 100,393, forward strand.
GTTGAAACACCATCCCTACTTGTGTTCGTAGTTGGCGCACTTGGCTATAGTTGAGAGTAGGCCTAGATAAGTTAATTCCGTTGATGATTAAACGCCCTTTGTCAATAGTTTCTAGGCGGTTGAAGCAGCGTAGTAGGGTACTTTTACCACAGCCGGAGGAACCGATAACTGCGACGACTTCTCCCCGGTTGATTTCGCCTGTGATTCCTTTGAGGACTTTGAGGGAACCAAAGTTTTTTTCGATATTCTCAAAAATAATGGCGGGGATGGTATTGTTCATTACTTATGTCAAACTGCTCTACAGTTGATTGTAAGGTTTTAAAGTAGACGTGCAGCGGTCGTAAAAACGCCTCAGAATTAATTTCTTGGCGGGAGATTGAACAGTTGCATATAACTTGAACGAACCGCCAAGACGAGGCAGTGCGTTGGGCGGCTTTGCCGACTTGAAGCAACTGCCGTGCCAAGGGCGCAGAGAGGAAGAGAAAACAATATGGCTAAATTTGATTTTGGGCGTTGGCTGCGCTGGTGTGTGGTTGTAGGTTTTAGCTGTTTGTTACTAGCTGGCTGTGCTGTGAACTCTAGCGCGGGTAAAACTCTGCAAATTGCTACTGATCCGACGTTTCCACCTTTTGAGTTTCAAAAAGAAAGTGGTGAGTTACAAGGTTTTTCTGTTGAGGTGATGAATGCGATCGCGGTTGCTGCTAACTTTAAATTCAATTTTAAAAGTCTGCCTTTTGATGGCATTATCTCAGCTTTAGGAGCCAAAACGGTAGATGCGGCGATTAGTTCCATCACGATTACGGAGGAGAGGGCGAAAACTATTTCTTTTTCCCGTCCTTATTTTAAGTCTGGGTTAGCGATCGCAATTCGTGCAGACAATAAAGATATTACTGGTTTTGACAGCCTCAAAAATAAAAAAATTGCTGTACAAATTGGTACAACTGGGGCTGGAAAGGCTAAAAGTATTCCTGGGGCGCAAATTCGCAGCTTTGATTCTGCGCCCATAGCCTTGCAAGAATTGCTCAATGGCAATGTGGATGCAGTAATTAATGATGCACCTATGACTGTATATGCCATTAATACGGGCAATCTTCAGGGAATTAAAATAGTACAAAAATTGCTGACAGAGGAGTTTTATGGAATTGCTACACCGAAAAACTCGCCGAATTTGACATTGATAAATAAAGGCTTGGATAGGGTACTGGAAAATGGCACTTATTCCCAAATTTACCAGAAATGGTTTAAAGTTGAACCGCCATCATTACCAGCTAAATCACTATTTGAGAATCAAAATAACAATAACGCGCCTAAAATATTTACCTCATTTGGCGTGATTTTGCAAGCTTTTCCAACTTTATTACAAGGTGTGTTGGTAACGTTGCAATTGACGATACTTTCTGTAGTGTTTGGTTTAATTGGAGGTTCCCTGATTGGTATTGTCCGCCTTTCTCATATTGCACCTGTGCGTTGGGTGGCGAGGGCGTATGTAGATTTTTTCCGGGGAACACCTTTGTTAGTGCAAATTTTTATGATTTACTTTGGATTACCTGCAATTTTGCAAGAGCTTGGTTTGACATTTAGTTTTGATCGCCTAACTGCTGGGGTAATTGCTTTAAGTTTAAATAGTGCCGCCTACATTGCCGAAGTTGTTCGTGCGGGGATTCAATCAATTGAACCAGGACAAGCAGAAGCCGCACAGTCATTAGGTTTGAGTTCTGTACAAACAATGAGTTATATAATTTTCCCTCAAGCTTTTCGACGGATGATTCCACCCTTAGGTAATGAATTTATTAGTTTGTTGAAAGATACAAGCTTAGTTGCAGTGATTGGTTTTGAAGAATTGTTTCGCAAAGGACAGTTAATTGTCGCTGATAACTATCGCGCTTTTGAAATTTATGCGGCGGTGGCGTTGGTTTATTTATGTTTGACTTTACTTTCTTCACAAGCATTTAGTCGTTTAGAAGTGTGGATGAATCCAGTCAAACGGCACAGAAAGTACGATGCTTAATAATCTTTGAGTGATATTATGATTTCTCCATTTCACATAGTCGTAAAACCTAACCTCATAAGGCTTTACTCATAACGATTCTATTTTTTGGCTTTTTCTATGATAGAGCCATGATAATTAAGATTTTTAAATGTATTAAGTTGGGTTGACGCTTGAAATAATCTTGCTGAAAAAGGGGAAGACTATGGTTACTCTCTAACAGGAAAATTTCCATGAAAACCCTCAACAGCAAAATGCTCAAAAAATCTCTGCTTAACTGTTTGATTTTGCCTTTTTCTCTAGCAACCGGGCTGTGTGTGGGAACGCTTTTTGATTCTCAAGCCAATGCTTTACCAGGGCAAAGTACAGAAGAAGTAGGCACTTGGATTAAAGCACATCCCACACTCCGTCCCAGAAGTGGAGAGGAATTATTTGTGCAAAAGACTGATACAGCTGCTCAACGATTCACTTTTCAAGCATCGGTATTACCTCCCGGTAGGGTGGAATTTTCCAAAGACCGTAGCACAATTCGGAGTGAGCGCATTGCCATGTATGATGCCATTAACGGCATGACATTTACGCGTCTCCAGGAATCTTTGCGGGTGATTTATGGCTTAGAGATTTATCAAGATTACGATCGCGCCCAAGTTGTGTACGAGTATCCCAACGAAAACTTAGTGAACTCGGCGCGTCTTGCCAAAACTCCAATTCGGGAAGCTTTAAAGGGAGAATTACGAGTAGGCGATCGCTATGTATACTGGGTGGAAATTGCTCAACCCAAGACTGGCAAAGCTTTTACTGGTCAAATGACCATTTTGCTCAAAACTGATCTAGACAAATTAGAAAGGGAACTGCAAACTCGGTAATAAGCATCGGGCATTGGGAATGGGGCATTGGGCAGAAGTTCTAAAATGTTTGAATTTTGTTAGCGCAGCGTAAAGCCTTCTCTCCGAGAGGCTCCGCCAACGGCATGGCAACGCTATGAGCGAGTCCGCGAGCGTCATTTTAAATTTTGAATTGATTTCCCCCTCATCCCTTCTCGTTTAAAAATGACTGAATCAGTATTCTACAACTTCCCCAACCCTATAGGAGCAAGAGTTTGCCATGTACCCGAAAAGATACTTTCAGATGCTAAGGAAATTCGTAGTAAATCTTCCTTTAGTAGTGGCGGCCAATCAACCCCCGCTTTACGCCCTGCGGCAAACAGCTGTTGCGCCTTAATGCTTAACTGAAAAAGGGTCAAAGCCAGCTCTCGATCTAGGCTCTTTGCATCTTTGAGGGCTTCAAACACCACTTTCAATGCCAACAAAATTGAGGTGATCTGACCGGGTACCGGTGGTTTTCCCTGTTTCATACGCGTCAACAGCGCATCTGGGTTTTCCTCGGTTGTGCTTGTCTGATCTATGAGGAGTTTCCGAGCTGTTTCGTAATTCATGTAGCCAGTTTAGCGTACATTCTGCTTCAGCAGGAATACCTAATTAAAAAGTCATCAAACTGGCTTTTGGTTATTTGTAACAATCCCTTATGATTTATGAAAAGATAAACTTGGGGAAAATGATGGGGGATGTGCGATGCTCCATACTTTTGCAGATACACTGAATATAATATCTTTGAAAAATATGTACCTCTGAGAATCAGAAGCAAAATGATATCACCAAATTTACTAGAAATTGAGCGCTCCGTCCGTGCTTTGTCTGTGGAAGAACAACTTTGGCTGCTAGAAAGTATTGCTCGGCAAATCCGAGAAAGTGAGTATACAAAAGATAAATTCCCTAATGCCAAACATCCAGAAGAACAACTGGGAGTGATAGTTAATGAGGCAAAGATTCCAGTAGAAATTGCTGCTATAACTGATGAGTTTGCAATTTCAGAAATTCTCTAATGTAGAAAAGTAAAAATTATGAGTTTGTCAGATTTAAAAAGTTAAATATACAGTTTTTATGGATTATCTCGTTTCTCTCGTTCCCAGTCAGAGACTGGGAATGCTTGATGGGTAAGCTTCCGACTTAAGACTTGCGACACAAGCCAGAAGCTGGAAATGAGGTTTTAAAAGAATTTTGACTAACTTCATCTTCAATATGAACCTGTAGAGCCAAAAGCTATATGTCAAGGACTGATTTGAGTTCTCGATTTATTGTCAAATTTTTGGCTGGAAAAAACTCCATAGATATAGTAATTTTCACAACTGATTTAGGATTGTCATAGTTGCTCATCAATAAATACCATAGATAATTTCTATATCTAGTACACTACAACGAAAATAGAGCAACCTTTTAAAATCCCTAGAGAGCTTATTTTATAGTACTGTTGACTTTTTCTTTTTGGCTTTTAACTTCCGCTTTGCGGTGTTAGCCTTTTAGATTGACTTTTATTTCATTATCTTTACTATTCATCTTTGCTATGGTATGTCAATGTGGTAAATACGTTTTTATAATGTTGCTAATTAATAAGCAATAGAGACGATCTCGCAAAACCACTTATCAATGTGCTCATTACATTGTTTGAAGTTATGTAGCCTTTTGATTACAGCTTATCAACCACTGCGGTAAACTATGCGTTGATTATGATTCTTTCGCAGAGAAGAACACCTCGAAAGGAGCGGTTTTTTCAATGTCTCATACCGTAAAAATCTACGATACCTGCATTGGTTGCACCCAATGCGTCCGCGCTTGCCCTACTGATGTACTAGAGATGGTTCCTTGGGACGGCTGTAAAGCCGCTCAAATTGCCTCTTCACCCCGTACAGAAGACTGCGTGGGCTGTAAGCGCTGCGAAACCGCTTGTCCCACCGACTTTTTGAGCATCCGGGTTTACCTGGGCGCTGAAACAACTCGCAGTATGGGTCTGGCTTACTAAAAAGCTCAGTGCTAAGTCCCCGAACTTTTGATTGCAATGCGGGGCTACTGCCTAACCGTTCTTCTAGAAGGGTTGAGGCGCAAGCCTTTGCTTTGCTCAAAGTTCTCCCTGAGTTCTGAGTCTTGAGTCCAGAAGCAAAAGAAGTAAATCAAAAAAACAATTTCTTGATTCTTCACTCAGCACGGGCTACGCCCTGCTACGCTAATGGAACTCAGAACTCAGACCTCAGTGTTCAAAACTTTAAAAGTCTCTTAATAGCAAGCATCTTTAAAAATACCTAGTGGCAGAGGGAGTAATTTACTCCCTTTTTTGTTTGCAAAAATGCTACTTTGTGCTACCAACTATACTGGATCTAATCATCCTGAAAAAGAAGCGGTGTGAACAATGTGCGGAATCGTTGGATATATAGGCACTCAAGCGGCGACAGACATTTTACTGGCGGGGCTAGAAAAACTAGAGTATAGGGGCTATGATTCCGCCGGAATCGCTACTGTTTGGGAAGGTGAGGTTAATTGTGTGCGGGCAAAGGGCAAATTGCATAACTTGCGTTCTAAACTCGAACAAATAGAAACCCCTGCCCAAATTGGTATTGGTCACACTCGTTGGGCAACTCATGGTAAACCAGAAGAGTACAATGCCCATCCTCACATGGATACGGCAAAGCGAGTCGCAGTGGTGCAAAATGGCATTATCGAAAATTACCGCGAGTTACGCGAGGAACTCAAAGGAAAAGGACACCAGTTTCTTTCTGAAACCGATACAGAAGTAATTCCCCATCTTATAGCCGAATTTTTAAAGAATCTTCCTCCTTCATCTGCCTCATCTTCCTTATCCCCCTTTCTAGAAGGAATTCGCCAAGCAGTTAACCGCTTGCACGGGGCATTTGCGATCGCAGTTGTTTCTGCTGACTATCCTGATGAATTGATTGTGGTTCGCCAGCAAGCACCTTTGGTAATTGGTTTTGGGCAAGGGGAGTTCTTTTGTGCGTCTGACACGCCAGCGATCGTTGCCTACACGCGTGCGATGCTACCTCTGGAAAATGGCGAAATTGCCCGCCTTACTCCTTTGGGCGTTGAGATTTACAATTTTGCTGGCGACAGGTTGAAAAAACAACCCCGGCTGCTTAACTTCAATCCCGCAATGGTAGAAAAGCAGGGATTCAAACACTTCATGCTCAAAGAAATCCATGAGCAACCAGGGGTAGTAAGAGCTAGTTTAGACGCTTACTTTAATCCAGCCGAATCAACTGAATCGCCAATCAATCTTGGTTTACCTGCGGATTTATACAACGATTTAGAACAAATTCAGATCCTCGCCTGTGGTACGAGTTGGCACGCAGCATTGATTGGAAAATATTTAATCGAACAACTAGCAGGAATTTCAACTCAAGTGCATTACGCTTCTGAGTATCGTTATGCACCATCACCATTGACATCTAACACGTTGATTATCGGCGTTACCCAATCAGGTGAAACCGCCGATACCCTAGCAGCTTTGGCAATGGAAAAAGAACGTCGTCAGGGGAAAGAACCCAAATATCAAGCGCGACTATTGGGCATTACCAATCGCCCCGAAAGTAGCCTTGGTCATCTAGTACCGCATGTTATCAGTACTCTAGCGGGAATTGAAATTGGCGTAGCAGCGACAAAAACTTTCACTGCCCAACTGATGGCATTTTATGCATTGGCATTGGATTTAGCAGCTCGTCGTCAGACAGTTTCAAAAGATATTTTAGAGAAAATTATTAATGGGTTGCGGCAAATTCCTAAAGAAATTGAGGCAACTTTGGAAAGTCAGGAACATTTAACCGAACAGCTAGCCCACGAATTCGCTGAAACCAAAGATTTCATTTTTCTGGGAAGGGGAATTAACTTTCCTATTGCTTTAGAAGGGGCGTTGAAATTAAAAGAAATCAGTTATATTCATGCCGAAGGGTATCCGGCTGGAGAGATGAAACATGGCCCGATCGCACTTTTAGATGCGAAAGTACCAGTAGTTGCGATCGCAATCCCTGGTAGTATTTACGAAAAAGTTATTTCTAATGCCCAAGAAGCCAAAGCCAGAGATTCTCGCTTAATTGGCGTGACTCCCGTCACCGATGGCGAAGCTGCGGAAATCTTTAACGATCTTCTTCCCGTCTCTCATGTAGAAGAATTACTTTCTCCAATTCTCACAGTTGTACCTTTGCAATTATTGGCTTATCACATTGCCGCCCGTCGCGGTTTGGATGTCGATCAGCCAAGAAATTTGGCAAAATCAGTAACTGTCGAGTAAAGTTATACTGTACAACAATAAAAAAGTCGTATAACAAATAAAAAAGTTATACAATATATGTATAAAAAAGTTGTACAATTTATCCTGTAGGTGTATATGATAAGCATCTACAGGAGTTTTTATGGCTAGAAGCAAGCTAGATTGGACGCAAGCCAAGTTTGAGCGTTACTTGAAGGAAGGCCAGAAAGCAAGAGATTCATCAGAAAGTATCAGCGAAGCTAAATTATGTAATTCTTGAGCTTTTGAAGTTGGAAGTAGAACCTGCTAAAGCAAAGGAATGTGCTGAACAAGTAGTTGTTTCTAGTGATGAAGATGCAGACATTACATCGTTAACAAAGAAAGCATATACTCGTGCATGGAATATGCTTCCAGGGGAGTTTCCACCCAGTTCAACAGTTTACAGTTACTACCGCAAATGGCAGCGCAAGTGAGTCTGGAAAAAACTAAACCATACCCTGCGCGGTCAAGTTCGCACAAAACTGGGTAAATCAACACAAGCTACCGCGTTCGCCGCAGATAGTCAGTCGGTAAAAACGGTTGAAAAGTTTACTATACAAAAGTTCTGCGCTCTACTGTGCTTTTCTATAAATCCCTTGTGAGCAAGCTTTTTGAGACTGAACGGGAAAGTCAGATATTGATGTATTTTTACCGAATTGGAGAAAGAGTTGAAACTGAGAAATTGTTATGCTCTGTAAGCTTAGTAATGTTACTGATGTAGGATAATATCTTAAAGATAGGTGATAAATAGGTATATGTAGATAGTTATCCTTGAGACAAAGCAGCTATGCCGAAGGTAAAGACTTTTAGGCGTTTTAGTTTTCTTTAGATAGTTATATTTATTTGTGCCTATCTACTTAGTTGCTTCAGTCCCACTTCAATTTATATTTTAAATTGCTTATGCGTCCTCGCCAAGAAATTACGGATATGTTTTCAACATTCGTGCAGTTGGAAAGAGGCAGATTCAGCAAATGGTCGACCGATCCCAAACTGTATAGAAATATCCAAAATCACTTGGAGCGTTCGTCATCAGCACTTAAATCAGAAAACTTTTGGGCGCTTTACTGGTACAAGCAATGGCGCTCTGGGTTTGATAACCTTGCTTTGATGCATTTGTTAGCTTATTTACAAGAACCATGTTATTGGGCGGCTTCAAAAACATTTGCTAAATTTAATTTCAGCCAATACATACTTGCTGATTACTTCCAAATGGCGATCGCAGAAGTCGAAACAATTCTTAAAGACTTCAACCTAGAAAAATCTTCTAGCTTAAAAGCTTACGCCATGATGGCAATACCCAGTCGGCTGAGAGATATTTTACGTCAACGCAGGGAAGCTGATATTTGCACCAATTGGGCATTGTTACGCAAAGTGAGCAAAAAGCTGCTTAGTGAAGCTCTTAATGAAGCTGGATTATCACAAAGTGCAATTGCTCAATATCGTTTAGCTTGGACTTGTTTCAACGAACTGTACGTCCAAAAGCAACTAGGAGGTAACAGTCAGTTACCAGAACCGAATCGTCAGCTTTGGGAAGCTATTGCTAACCTATACAATTACCAACGCCAAAGCCAAATCACTCAACCTACTGAGCAACGCAACGCCGAGACAATTGAACAGTGGTTAACCCAGACAGCTCTCTACGTGCGAGCTTATTTGTTTCCACCTGTGAAATCTCTAAATGCTTTCGAGCAAAATGATGACACGACAGTAACATTTGATTTGCCAGACCCATCCTCCCAGGAGCCAATGGCTAATATGATAGCCGAAGAGGATATCCAAAATCGACAAAACCAAATATCTCAGATGTCTAATGTCATGTTAAAAGCTTTACAGAATATGGATGTAAAATCCCAAGAAGTACTTAAGCTTTATTACGAACAGGAACTAACTCAGCAGCAAATTATGCAACAGTTGCAAATGAGTCAGCCTACGGTGTCTCGTAGACTGGTTAAAGGTAGAGAATCAATACTAGCAGCGCTGATTAAGTGGAGCCAGGATTTGAATATTTCTGTCAACTCCAACCAAATTAAAGATATGAGTTTTGCTTTGGAAGAATGGTTGAGAAACCAGTATCGTAAGTACAACATAAATCTGTAGTTTTCATAAAGTAGTAAAAATGACTTGCGCGTTTGCAGATCCAAGAGAATGGTTGTCAGAAATATCACCAGCAATTCAGGCGCAATCCTGGCAGCAAAGCCAAGTTTATGCCACGCCTAGTAGTCGCTGGTGCGCTTACATAAATCAAATTTGTCTCCATGCGTTCTTGGATTGGATCTCAACTGAAGATTTTCCTAAAGCAAGTGTTTGGTACAGTTTCCCTGGTACGCCAGCTTTCTGGGAATTTGTCAATGGCACAGCAATTTTGTTAGAGGGGAAGCGAGTCGTGCTAATCCCCAGTGAAGCAATTGATGATAGCGAGTTAGAAGTCCCTCAGGAATGGGTAGATATTCTTAGTTGGGCAGCAGACTACTATTTAGCAGTGCAAATCAAACCGAATAGCGATTGGGTAAGAATTTGGGGTTACACAACCCATAAAGAACTAAAATCTCTGGCTCACTATGACTCAGTGGATAGAACTTATTGTATAGATGCACAGCATTTGACAAAAGACCTCAATGCTTTCTCTTTGAGTTACCAATTTTGCAGAGAAGAAGAGATGAAAGCGGCTGTAGCTCCATTACCACAATTATCTACCAAGCAAGCAGAAAATCTTGTGCAACGGTTAGGCAATGCCTCTTTTCGTTTCTCTAGATTAGCAGTGCCATTTAAAACTTGGGGAGCGCTACTAGAGAATGAGCAATGGCGGCAACGCTTGTATCAACAAAGGCAGCAGCCACAATCTTCCCAAGCGAGAGTGAATCTCAGTTTTTGGCTAGAAGGTATATACGATAATGCTTGGGAAGCAATAGAAACATTTTTGTTTTTCAATTCCAATAGTCTAGCTTCTAATTTCAGGAGTAGCTCTGGGTTCGGTGTTAGTAGTATCAAACGAGCCAAGCTGATTGATTTGGGAATGGAAATAGAGTCTCAAAAAGTGGTGCTATTAGTTGCCTTAATACCAGAGGATAACCAACAAGTTAGTATTCGCGTACAACTACATCCTGCTAATGAAGAGTTCTATCTACCTGTTAATATAAAGTTAGCTTTACTTTTAGAATCGAAGGAAATCATTCAGCAAGTGCAAGCAAGAGAACAAGATAACTATATACAATTAAAACGCTTTGATGGAGAAGTAGGAGAATGTTTTAGCATCCAAATTGCTTTTGATAGTTACCAGATTACAGAAAATTTTGTTATTTAGTCATCGGTCATTGGTCATTAATCATTGGATAAGGACAAACAACAAAGGACAAATGACAAATAATAAACAAAAAATGAGTAAGCTAGTTATCTTCAGCTTTTTGGGAGGAGACTTAAATCAAGGATTTCCTGTTGTCACGGCTCAACTTTGGCACAACAACCAATTATTTAAAATAACAGGAAGTCTGCCAGCAGTACCAGAACTTTCCGATATATACAGAAGATGGAAGTTACTCTACGAAGCTGTCCATCAACGTTTGGGCAGCAATCAACGTATAAAAGTGCATTCACAAGATATTACCAATATTTCTGTGAATGATTTCGATGAAGTGTGTCATCAATTACGAATACATATAAATACTTGGTTGAAATCTGAACCCTTCCAAAATATTGAACGACAGTTAAGAACTTTACTTAGCCGAGATGATGAAATTAGAGTTATTGTTGAAACAAACATAACTTTACTACATCGGCTACCTTGGCATCTATGGGATTTTTTTGAGCATTACCCGAAAGCTGAATTAGCTTTGAGCAATCATGAGTATGCATCTCCGCAAGTAGTGCAAAAATCTTCCACAGATCGAGTCAAAATTTTAGCAATTCTCGGTAATAGTTTTGGTATTGATATTGATAAAGACCGTTCTTGGTTGCAAAATTTAATAGATACTCAAACTACGTTTCTTATCCAACCTACACGAAAAGAACTTGACGAGCAACTGTGGACTCAAAATTGGGATGTTCTGTTTTTTGCCGGACATAGCGCTAGTATTGCAAATGGGGAAGTAGGGGAAATTCACATCAATCAAACAGAAAGTCTAACAATTTACCAATTTAAAAATGCACTGAAGACAGCAATTACACGCGGTTTAAAACTGGCAATTTTCAACTCCTGTGATGGAATTGGTTTGGCACGAAATTTGGCTGATTTGAACATTCCCCAAATGATTGTAATGCGGGAAGGGGTACCAGATTTAGTAGCACAGGAGTTTTTGAAAAACTTCCTTGTCGCTTTTGCGGGTGGAAAGGCATTTTATCTGGCTGTGCGAGAAGCGCGGGAAAGACTTCAGGGATTGGAAAATGACTTCCCTTGTGCTAGTTGGTTGCCAGTGATTTGCCAGAATCCTACAACTGTTCCGATAACTTGGCAAGAACTGCGCGGTGGTTGGGGTGACACCGAGACTCGTGGCGAAGTTTCGGCTCAGAGCATAATTTCAACTCAAAAGATGAAAAGCACAATTGCAACTCGAAAGTGCAAACTTTGGACTGTACTGCTGAGTACTGCTATTGTGAATCTTTCAACGATAGGTCTGAGATACCTGGGGTTTTTTGAAAAGGCTGAACTGCAAACTTTTAACCAAATCTTCGTCCTGCAACCAAAGGAAGATTTAGATTCAAGATTGCTGGTTGTTGAAGTTACCGAAAAAGATATTCAATCCCGACAAGAGACGACCACAGGAGTGAAATCTATTTCGGATAGTACATTAGCTCAATTACTCAACAAATTACAAAAGTATCAACCACGAGTCATTGGACTGGATATTTATAGAGATTTTGCTGACCCCTCAAATGAATCAAAGCCGATACAACTTGCTACTGAACTGAGCAAAAAAAATATAGTAGCTGTCTGTAAAGGTAGAGATGGTAAACACGACCCCGAAGGTGTTAAACCACCTCTTGCAGTCCCTATAGAACGTCAGGGTTTTACTGATGCAGTCCAAGATCCAGATGGTATTGTTCGTCGCCAACTTATGATGATGGCACAAGAGCTTTCGTCTGCTTGTGCAACGCCTTACTCACTTTCGTTGCAATTAGCTGCTCGTTATTTATCTTACGAAAGTATTCAACCTGATTTGAATCAAGATTACATACAATTTGGTTCTAAAGTATTTAAACGCTTAAAACCAGGTCGCAGTGGTGGCTATCAACAAAGTGTTGATTTAGGGGGATTTCAAATACTTATCAACTACCGTAATACAGATTACCAAAGAGTTTCTTTAGCAGATGTATTGAGTGATAAAGTTAACTTTGATTTGCTCAAAGATAAGGTAGTTCTCATCGGAGTGACAGCTAACACTATCAGCGATACTTGGTCAACTCCCTACTCTGCTGTACAGCAACCTTATCAGGAAATACCAGGCATATTTATACAAGCGCAAATGGTTAGCCAAGTTTTGAGCGCAGTTTTAGACGAACGTCCAATTCTTTGGGTTTTGCCTTTTTGGGGCGATATTCTCTGGATATGCAGCTGGTCTGTAGTTGGGAGTCTGATTATTTGGCGCATTCGTTCGCTCTCACATAAGGGATGCACCATCTTTGTGACAGTTGTCACTTTATATGGAGTTTGTGCGATCGCTCTTTTAAAACAAGGTCTATGGCTGCCACTTATTCCCTCAGTTATTGCTGTGGTTGCAAGCGGTGTTGTTGTATTAATTCAACGCCGTCAGGAATTTTTCACGGTTCCACGACCTTTAGTTGAATAAAATTTTCCTTTACAAGCAAAAAATAACGTCAATTTTATTGATATGACATCTAAATTAATTTCCTAACTAAATTCTTGTTTTATACTTCTACGAAGATTTCGGCTGACAAGCTAAATTTCCTTTTCTATAGGAGAGTGCAATGTCTTTTATAACTGCGCGTTTGGATTGGTTACAAGGTTTAGGAATTGCAATTGTCAGCGCCATTCCCTTATATGCAAATATCTCAGTTGCTCAAATTACGCCAGATGGAACTTTGCCAAATAATTCTAATGTGAGATTAGAGGGTAATACCAGAGTTATTGAGGGTGGAACTACAAGAGGCGCTAATCTCTTCCACAGCTTTGAAGAATTCTCAGTTTTCAATGGCAGTACCGCTTTCTTCAATAATGCACCTGATATTCAGAACATTTTGACACGAGTAACAGGTAAGTCAATTTCTAATATTGATGGCTTAATTCGCGCTAACGGCACAGCAAATCTATTCTTACTTAATCCCAATGGTATTGTTTTTGGACAAAATGCCCGCTTAGATATTGGTGGATCGTTTTCTGCAACTACAGCAAGCAGTTTCAAGTTTTCTAATGGCAGTACCTTCAGTGCTACTAATCCCCAAGCACCGCCATTATTGACGGTAAACATTACACCAGGGTTGCAATATGGAACAAGTCAGTCAGGGGCGACTATTACCAATACCGGAAATTTAGCACCTCCGCAAGATTTGACATTAGTAGCTGACAAACTTGATTTGCAGGGACAGCTAAAAGCAGGAAGAAATTTAACACTGCAAGCTACTGATACAGTGCGAGTGCGAGACAGTGTGAAGACTCCGTTTTTAGCTCAAGCAGGTAGTAATTTCATAATTGGGGGAAATCAAGGAATTGACATTTTAGCCCTGAATCATCCAACGCAAACACCGTTTGTGAGTGGCGGTGATTTTAGCTTAATCAGTGATGGAATTATTTCTCTTGATGCTCGTTTTGCCAGTGGTGGGAATTTTTTGCTTAAGAGTATATCAGGGCGACTGGCAAACTTTATGAGCCTTTATGACCCAATAATTAGTAGCAATGGCGACGTGGACGTTGCAGCTAACTATACAGGGGCATCGTTGTTAGTCGAAAGTAAGGGTAATATTCGCTTTGGGGGTGATATAAATATTACTAGCCCGGATACTAGTGCTTTACCTGTTGGACAAAATACTGCAACTTTAAGCAAGAGTACAGCGTTAATTATGCGTTCTGGGCAGAATATTCTAGCTTATGGTGGTATTAATTATGGCTCAGTACCTGTCTTTAGTAGTGGAACTGTGCTAGAGGGAATGACGATAAGTGGAAATCTGCGCTTAGAGCCGTTTAATGGAACTGGCGGGATAGTTAGCTTAACGACGGCATCTGGGGATGTGAGTACTCAAAAAATTATAACCAATGGGGGCAAGATTGAGATTAACAGTGCTGGAGCGATTGAAACCAATGGACAAGAGCTAGTTACAATTAATGGCGCGAATAATGGAGGTGACATTAGTTTAAAAGCTACCAACGGCAATATTACTACGGGCGGTATGAATTCAGAAGCCAGGGGTACTGGCAAAGGTGGGAACATCACCCTCAAAAGTATTGCAGGAGCTATTGATACAACTAGGGGAACTGTCAGATCCCAAATTAGCGAAGGTTCAAATGGAACAGGGCGTGCAGGAGAAATTGTTTTTAAAGCCAAAGATAATATTCAAACCGCTGAGTTAGATGCTAGTGCCGAACAAGGAAATGGTAGCAGTATTCAACTCACTAGCTCTAATGGAGAAATTGATACAACTAAAGGAACTTTATTCACTGAGTCTCGCAACGGTGATGGTGGCGCAATTTACCTCTCTGCCTTTAACAATATTACAACAAGTCAGCTCCTGTCACAAGCAAAGGGTACTGGCGATGGTGGGGACATCACCCTCAACAGTGACGCCGGAGCTATTGATACAACTAAAGGATTTATCATATCCGAAATTACCGACGGTTCAAATGGAACAGGGAATGCAGGAAAAATTGTTTTTACAGCCAAAAATAGTATTCAAACCACTAGAGTTAATGCTAGTGCTGAAAAAGGAAGTGGTGGCAGCATTGAACTCACTAGTAACAATGGGACGATTAACACCACCGCAGGAGATTTGTTTTCTGATTCAAAGAGTGGGAATAGTGGTGCGATCGCCTTAACTGCCAATGGCAATATTACTACGGGCGGTATGAATTCAGAAGCCAGGGGTACTGGCAAAGGTGGGAACATCACCCTCAAAAGTATTGCAGGAGCTATTGATACAACTAGGGGAACTGTCAGATCCCAAATTAGCGAAGGTTCAAATGGAACAGGGCGTGCAGGAGAAATTGTTTTTAAAGCCAAAGATAATATTCAAACCGCTGAGTTAGATGCTAGTGCCGAACAAGGAAATGGTAGCAGTATTCAACTCACTAGCTCTAATGGAGAAATTGATACAACTAAAGGAACTTTATTCACTGAGTCTCGCAACGGTGATGGTGGCGCAATTTACCTCTCTGCCTTTAACAATATTACAACAAGTCAGCTCCTGTCACAAGCAAAGGGTACTGGCGATGGTGGGGACATCACCCTCAACAGTGACGCCGGAGCTATTGATACAACTAAAGGATTTATCATATCCGAAATTACCGACGGTTCAAATGGAACAGGGAATGCAGGAAAAATTGTTTTTACAGCCAAAAATAGTATTCAAACCACTAGAGTTAATGCTAGTGCTGAAAAAGGAAGTGGTGGCAGCATTGAACTCACTAGCACTAATGGAGAAATTGATACAACCAAAGAAAGCTTATATACTCGCTCTCGAAATGGAAATGGGGGTATCATTAGCCTCAAAGCTGCCAACGGTAACATTACCACTAGCAATTTGGACTCTTCAAGTTATGGTTCTGGCAAGGTGGGAAATGGGGGCGCGATCCATTTGACTGCCTTGGGTAACATTACAACGGTGAATTTGGACTCTTACTCGAACTCTGACTCTGGCAGTACAGGAAATGGAGGCGAAATTAGCCTTCAAGCCAACAACGGTAGCATTACTGTTGGGCGTGCGTTCTCATTCTCATACTCAAAGTCTGCTGTTGACAATGAGGGAAATGCCGGGGCAGTAACCTTCACTGCCAATGGTAATATTACCACAACGGACGATATAAACTCAGAAGCCCGTGGGACTGGCAATAGCGGGGACATCACCCTCACAAGTATTGCAGGAGCTATTGATACAACTAAAGGATCGATCACATCCCAAATTAGCGAAGGTTCAGAGGGAACAGGGCATGCAGGAGCAATTGTTGTTAAAGCCAAAAATAATATTCAAACCACTAGAGTTGATGCTAGTGCCGAGAAAGGAAATGCTGGCGAGATTCGACTCACTAGTACTAATGGAGAAATTGATACAACCAAAGGAAGAGTATACACTAACTCTGGACGTGAGGTTTCCCCCTTTACCTTCAACAATATTGGGGGAAGTGGTGGGCTAATCACCTTTACAGCCAATGGCAAGATTACCACGGACAATGTGAACTCAGAATCGGGAGATATTACCATCATTAGTGAATCGCCCTTTATTTTAGACAAAAATAGCATTTCTAGCACGACCCTAGGGGCTAGCAAGGGAGGAGATATTAGAATTAACGCTCCTTCTATCGAACTGACTAATGGCGGTCAATTAATTACTTCCACTTTTGGTATTGGTAATGCAGGTAATATCACAGTCAATACAAATGTTTTAAAGGCAACAAATAGCGGTCAATTAGTTACTTCCACTAAAGAATCTAGTAGTGGGACTGCGGGTGACATCACAGTAAATGCCTTATCTGTAGAACTATCTGGTTCTAATAGCGGTTTATTTGCCCAAACAAGCAGTACAGGTAATGCTGGTAAACTTATTTTGCAACCTCTTGGTAATGAACAAAATCTTAAGGTAAATTTTCAAAATGGAGCGCAGATATCCGCATCTACAAGTAGTAGCGGTCAAGGTGGAACCTTAACAATAACTGCGCCTCAATCTATTACTATCACTGGCGATGGCTCAATTATATCCGCTGACACTACAGGCGCTGGCAATGGCGGAAACTTAACTTTGAGTACAGGAAATTTAGTAGCACGGGATGGGGCGAAAGTTACAGTCAGCAGCGTAAATTCTGGGAAAGCTGGCAATTTAAGAGTAGATGCTAACTCTATCCTGCTGGACAGCGCAGCCACAATTAATGCTAATACTACCGGAGGAGGTGGAAATATCGTTCTCAACTCGCCTCTGATATTATTACGTCAAGGTAGCAGTATAACCACTAACGCCAGGGGTTATGATATCCCTGGTGGCGATATTACCATTGATGCCAAAAATGGCTTTATCATCGCCGTTCCCAATGAAAATAGCGACATTAGTGCAGATTCCGCTAACGCCCGTGGCGGGAATGTCACTATCAGAAATGCTGCTGGTATCTTTGGTATCCGTTCTAGAAAAGAGCCTTCCCTAAACACAAGTGATATTACCGCCACAGGAGCAACGCCTGATTTAAGCGGCAATATAGAAATTACTCGACCTGATGTAAACCCTAGTAACGGTTTAGTCGAACTTCCAACTAATCTAGTTGATGCTTATAACCAAATTTCCAATGCCTGCACGCCTGGAACTCGGCAATACCAAAATACATTTGTGGCAACAGGACGCGGCGGACTACCCATCAATCCTACTGAACCATTACAAGATTCAAGTACTCTATCAGGTTGGGTAAGATTGAGACCACAACCAGAAAACTTAGCACATACAACACCTGTGCCACAACCAACAGCATCAACTACTCCTAAAATTGCTGCTACAATTCCAATCGTGGAAGCTTCTGGCTGGGTAATTGATAACAATGGACATATAGAACTAGTAGCACAAGTTCCTCAACTCAATCCCCGCAGCCCTTGGCAAACACCTGCTGACTGTTCTGTATCTCAGGGAGGTGTGAAATATGGCAAAACTTCAGCTGCCAAAGCGAGTAATTAGATTTGCGATAACTCCCGTACTCCTATTTACCCTTGCTGTTTTCCTGACTATTATCCCTAGCACATTCGCTAAACAACAAAAGACAAATTCACCAAACGGGTTTCACATCCAAACCAATAAACCCCCAGCTACAAAACCACAGGCACTTCTTGAGCAAGGAGAAGCACTTTATCAAGCAGGAAGCTTTGCTGAAGCGATAAATGTTCTTCAACAAGCTGTCCGTATCTATCAACAAGAAAGCAATAACCTCGCACAAGCCGCAGCGCTGACTAACCTCTCTCTTGTATACCAGCAACTCGGCTCGCGGAAAGAAGCTTATGCAACTATTGACAATAGCTTAAATTTACTTGGCTGGGATAAGACAAATCAAAAGTTAAATGTTAACAATCCAAAATCTGAGTTGTTAGAAATTCTTGCACAAACTCTAAATACTCAGGGCGAATTGCAACTAGCAGACGGACAAACTGATGCATCCTTTCAAACATCACAACAAGCAGAGCAAATCTGGAAGAAATTAGGTGACAATACTGGAGTAACGCGCAGCCGAATTAACCAAGCCCAAGCCTTACGAGTTAATGGTTTTTACCGCCGTAGCTTAAATATATTGAATGAAGTATCCCAACAATTAATTTCCCAACCTGACTCAATTGTAAAAGTAACAGCTTTGCGATCGCTTGGCAATGTCTTACAACAATTAGGCGAACTTGAGTCATCCCAGAAAAACTTACAACAAAGCTTAGAAATTGCTCAACGTCTGCAACTGCCTCTAGAAATTAGTTTGACGGAATTTAGCCTCGGTAACACTGCTAGGTCGTTAAGTAATATTAAAGAGGCGATCGCTCATTATGAAAACGCTGCCAAAATTGCACCAAACCCTCTTACCAAAGTTCAAGCCCTGATTAATCAGCTGAGTTTGTTTGTCGAAAACGAACGCATCACGGAGGCAAAATCATTAATACCCACAATCCAATCTCAATTACCGAATCTGCCCACCAATCAAGCTGGTATTTATGCACGGATCAATTTTGCTCAGACTTTGACCACAATTGGTAATAAAAAAGATATTGCAGAGATTCTGGCAACTAGCGTTCAGCAAGCCAAAATAATCGGCGATGAACGGGCCCAATCCTATGCACTGGGCAGCTTGGGAGAGCTTTACGAGCAGAACCAACAATTGCAATCAGCACAGGATTTGACGCAGCAAGGGTTATTTCTGGCTCAAAAAATTGATGCCTCAGATATAGCTTATCGCCTTGAGTGGCAGTTAGGACGCTTACTCAAAGCACAGGGAAATACCGAAGCCGCCATATCTGCTTATGATGCTGCCGTAACAAGTCTTCAGTCTCTTCGCAGCGATTTAGTTGCGGTTAATCGAGACGTGCAATTCAATTTTCGCGATCGCATAGAACCTCTTTACCGGCAGTCTGTAGAGCTGATTTTACAAGAGAAAGGAAAAGGAAAACCAGATTTAGATAAGGCACGACAGCGAATTGAAGCCTTACAACTTGCAGAACTCGACAACTTTTTCCGAGAAGCTTGCTTGAACAATCAATTTGTGGTATTAGACAAATTAGTAGACCGCGACAACCCGAATACTGCTATTTTCTACCCAATTATTCTAGATAATTATTTAGAAATTATTGTCAAACTTCCGAATCAACCGTTGATACATAAAACTTCTAAAGTCAATCGTCAGCAAGTAGAGCAAGTTATTACAAAAATACGAGAGACAATAGTCGAACCCGATGCTAATCAGAAATTTAAAGCAGCTTCTCAACAGCTTTATAATTGGTTAATCAAACCAGTTGAGACAGACCTCAAAAATAGTAAAGTTAATACTTTAGTCTTTATTCCAGATGGGTTGCTGCGAAATATCCCGATGTCTGCATTGTATGATGGCACATTGTATTTAGTCCAAAAATACTCTGTAGCTATTAGCCCTGGACTGCAACTATTTATTCCCAAACTTTTAGCCCACAAAAAATTAAATGCCCTGGTTGGAGGACTATCACAACCACCCAAAAATGAAAAGTTTGCACCACTTCCCAACGTTTTGATTGAACTGAAATTAATTCAAGAGTCAGGCGTATCGACAACTACATTATTAGATAAAAATTTTACTAGTACAAATTTAGCAAAAACTATCAATGCTCAACCTTTTAGAGTTGTTCACTTTGCAACTCATGGGCAATTTAGCTCTAAAGCAAAAGACACTTTTATCTTAGCAGCTGATGGACGCATCAATGTGAGTGAATTAGATAGCTTGCTCAAAAGTAGAGAGCAAAAACGAACAGAGCCAGTTGAATTACTTGTTTTAAGTGCTTGCGAAACCGCAGCAGGAGATAACCGAGCTGCTTTGGGATTAGCAGGAGTTGCCCTGCGTGCAGGTGCACGGAGTACTTTAGCCTCCCTATGGCAAATTGGCGATAATTCCACAGCTTTGTTTATTGAGGAATTTTACCACCATTTAGTGACTGGTAAAACTACAGCAGAGGCTTTACGGTTTGCTCAATTAAAATTACTTGAAGCTCATGAGTATAACCGCCCGATGTACTGGGCACCCTACGTTATAGTTGGTAATTGGTTGTAGAAATCTAGGCTTATAGATACTTTACTGGATATGAAATTATTCGGGGTTTGGTAATTTTATTAGAGGCATCGTAGCAATATTATCCAAGTTGATGGATCGCAATAAACTTTGCCAATCTTCTTCAACAGATGCATCTCTATAATTAGAAATGCGTACTTGTGCTAGCATATTTAAAGCGTCAAACCAAATCCCTTTTTCAGCATAGATTATAATCTTCTGCCGAGGCTCATTTGCGGCTTTTATTTGTTGGATAACACGAGAATCTAAATTAACTCTTTTAATGTTCCCTTCTACGTATACAGGAATGCTTGCTGCCTCTTTGCTACAATGTACTTTTAAATACCAGCGATATGTCTTATCTACTTCTAACGAAGCAGTACTAGGGAAAGAAATACCAATGACACTTGGCTTTGAAGGTAGGGCGATCGCATTTCTATAAACATCATTTTCGGCGCTATCCTGTACGCTAAATTCAGCACTTGAGTTAGATAAATCCCTAGTGTAAGGGATATAAAACCAAAACGTAGGCCGTTCTGAAGTGGTTAGTCCCTCTACAATCCCGATAATTGACTTGTTTCTCTGTTCCCCAACCTTTTGTTCCTCTTGAAATGGTACTAAGGCAGTGAGGGGGGTTGGAACCGCAGGACAATTATCTCGACTACCCATTCCTGCTCTACGGCCAGATACAGGACTTAATGAAGTAGGTGCTTTTGGCAAAATAAAAACTGGTCGAGAAATAGGTTGTTGAGGTAAAGTCCTACCTTTGCTTGGTGGCACAGGCTGCTTGGTCGTTGCTGGTTGTTTATTTTGGCCTATTACCTTTGTTGGATAATAGGTGACGCTGCTCAAGATCAGAGCAATTGTTAGCATCCATTTCATATTCCTAGATGCTAGCAGTACAAACGCATAGATACTCTTAAACATTTTACTCTCCTATTAAAAAGGAAATTTAGCTTGCAATCCTCTATTAACTATAGGTATCAGCACAATCAATTTATGCATAAGCGAGGATATCAACAAATTTTTAGCTACTGATATGACTTGCAAAAAATAATTTTCATTTTTAAAGTAGACATTTTGTCAAGTATATTAAGGTTGAAATTAGGTTCAAAAAATTAAGCTAACCGTCATTGAAAGCTCAAGACTTATAGTTGATTTTTCCTGCTAATCAAGACTCAGCATTGCTTTGCACCTATCTAGAGCCACCAAGAGACTCCAGATAGTGAATAAACTCATCTCACTGCTACCAATTCAGAATTAGAAGGTTCAGCTAAAAGCTCCTGATTTTCCTCAGTGAATAAACCAATATCACTGCTACCAATTAAGAATCAGAGGAGAGGGTACCTGTACCACCTGTACCAAGTGCAGACTATACAACTTTCTGTCAATGCGTAAGTTCTATTAACTTGGCACAGGTTACTTTAGCTTCATCCCATTTATTTAGAGTATTAATTGAGCAAACACAGCTTGAAGTCAAACAAATTATCCAAACTCCAAACACAGAAACGATCAAGATTTGAAGTTCAATCAAGGAGAAAACACATGATCACAACAAATAAAACAACGGCTCTCGAACAATTACCCAGTGAACCGTTGAAAGACTCAGTAGCACGGCAGGGTCTTGCTAAATCACAACGTTCTATCCACATACAAAGGTATTCCACCATGTTGAGAAACTTAAAGACTCCTTTGAAAAGTATTGGTGTTTTGTCTTTTGTGCTTTTGGCTGCTCCTTTTATCAAACCTGATGCTGCACTAGCGGGTGGTTTTTCAAGATCATGTGTAAATAGACAGGTATCTATCGCCCCAGACGGTGCTTACTTGAATGCACTTTGTACAAGGGCAAACGGTTCAAAGGTTCAATCTCGATTAAGAATTTCAGATTATATTGCCAACTACGGTGGTAGATTAGAATGGGCATTAGGCGGTGGTGGTTTTCACGTTTCTTGTCGCTCCGTTAAATATCCCCAGTTTGGCGGTCAGCTGATGGTAGCTAGCTGTGGAGACGGTAGAGGTGGCTGGGTTGGCACTGGTCTCAATCTTGATGACAAAATTAGTAATCAAAATGGTGTTTTGGCAATTGATCGTTAAAGGGGTTCGGTCGGGATACGGATACCCTTGTCGAATTCTTCAAACAGCTAAACTAAACCGATTAGTTCAGCAATGAAACGATTGAGAATTTTCAGAGCAGTTTTATACCCAGTAGCAAGATTCCCTAACTTCAGTTGGGACAAAATGCGATGGCTACGCCGCGCCGAAGGCATCGCATAAAATTTCAAGTTCTGAATTCAGTGGCAAACCGACAGATTGTTTAGCGCTTGTGGTATTAAATATCTGATGTGACTCACTCTGCCGTGTAATACTTGGTTGAATGGGAGCTAAAAAATCTGAGTCTTCCCTTGTAATATAAGGGTTATCGTTATGCCTAATAATGTGTTCTAAATCTTACAGGGGAACAACAAGGGCTAGGATGCAAATAAAATAAGCCTCATAGCTCTTTCTCCTTGTTGATAATACTTACGCTTATTAGGAGCTAGTGTCATTAACTCTGCCACCAACTCATAAGAATTTTCCATAAAATCGACCCAGTTAGACCCATATAATCCAATATCCTTCATGTCCCTTGCGCGTCTCGTAGGAAAAATACTTGTTCCGCCGCGTCCGTCGCCCAAAATGAATTTTGTTTAAGTTCAGCGATATCTTCGGAAATTTCAATCCTGTAAGTGAGTCAGTTTTTCTCCATGCCTCTTAATTCACGGTAGTTGACACAAAAAATAATTATTTCGCTGTTCGGGTGATGCCTACATACGTAAAATTATTCAAACTTATTAAAAATGTTTTTTCCATTTTCTAGGAATATATTGATTTATCAACACTCAGCAAGAAAACGTTATGGCTACTAATGTGTCTAAATTATCAAGCAATTTACTTAATTTTTCGACTTTGGTTGATTTATTACAATACAGAGCTAAGGAACAACCTAACCAAACCGCTTATACTTTTCTCAAGGATGGGGAAAATGAAGAAATCACCATAAGTTATCAGGTACTAGACCAGCGAGCTAGGATAATCGCTTCATATTTGCAGTCACTACATCTTCAGAATGAACAGGCATTACTACTTTATCCACCAGGCATAGAGTATATAGCAGCATTTTTCGGCTGTTTATACGCACAAGTCGTAGCAGTTCCAGCTTATCCGCCAAAACTAAATAAACCAATGCCTCGGCTACAAGCTATTGCCACAGATGCACAAGCAAAAATAGCCCTCACTAACACCTCTATCTTGACTGATATAGAACGGCAGTTCGCACACAACCCAGAATTAGCTAGCTTACATTGGATACCAACAGATACCCTTCTCGATGACGTAATTCACAAATGGCAACAACCGCACATTAACAGTAATACACTAGCCTTTCTTCAATACACATCCGGCTCAACAGGAACACCAAAAGGAGTTATGGTTAGTCATGGGAACTTATTACACAATTTATCTGTAATTTATCAATGTTTTGAGCATCAACCCAATAGCCATGCAGTTATCTGGCTGCCACCTTATCATGATATGGGATTAATTGGTGGCATTTTACAACCTTTTTATGGAGGCTTTCCCGCCACACTCATGTCACCGACAGCTTTTATCAAAAAGCCTTGGCGTTGGCTACAAGCTATTTCCCGCTACCAAGCAACCACCAGTGGAGGCCCTAATTTTGCTTATGACCTCGCCTGTCGTCAGATTACTCCTCAACAAAAAGAAACTCTTGACCTAAGTAGCTGGAATATTGCTTTTATCGGTGCTGAACCTATCCGTGCCGAGACTATAGAGCGTTTTGCCGCTACTTTTGAACCTTGTGGTTTCCGCCCTGAAGCATTTTATCCTTGTTATGGGATGGCTGAAACAACCTTACTCGTTTCAGGAGGTTTAAAAAAAGCAGCGCCAATTATTCGAGCAGTGGATGGAGCAAAATTAGAAAAAAATCAAGTGACAGCAGCCAATGGTAAACAAGAGGGTGATCGATTACTTGTTGGCTGTGGTAAAACCCAACTTGATCAGAAAATTGCGATCGTTAATCCTCAAACCTTAACCCTCTGCGCTCCTAATCAAGTAGGGGAGATATGGGTGTCAGGATCAAGTGTTGCACAGGGTTATTGGCATAAGCTATCCCAAACCTTAGAGACTTTTAATGCCTATCTTCCAGATACCAAAGAAGGCCCATTTTTGCGAACAGGAGACTTAGGATTTTTAGAGAATGGTGAACTGTTTGTTACTGGTCGCCTCAAGGATTTAATTATTATCCTCGGACGCAACCATTACCCTCAAGATATCGAAATGACTGTAGAAAAATGTCATCCAGCACTCCGTCCTAACTCTGGAATAGCATTTTCCATTGATATCGCAAATCAAGAAAGACTCGTTATTGCTCAGGAAATAGAACGTAATTACCTTCGTAAACTCAATGCTGATGAAATTATTAGAACAATTGTGCAAGCCGTGTCAGAACAACATGATTTACAAACTTATGCAGTCTTACTACTAAAAACTGGTAGTTTGCCTAAAACTTCTAGTGGTAAAGTTCAACGTAGTGCTTGTCGGGAAGCATTTATCGGTGGATCTCTAGATGTAGTAGCAGATTGGTGTGTTAATCCTCAACACAAAATTAAATTCCGTTCTTTAGAAACAGAGGTAGAAACCTTATGGCAAAATCTGCAATCAAGCCAGAAGTGAGAAACAGTCTTAAAAAATATATAGAGCTGCTTTAGTCCAGCACAAATATCAATGTTATATGCCACTTTGTGCAGAGTGAGCAAGATTTACAAACCTATTGAATTAATCGAAGGATCTTACAGTGTCTACACAAGCAGAGATTGCCGTTTCCTATGATGTTTCTAATGATTTTTTTCGGTTATGGTTAGACAAACGCATGATCTATACGTGTGCTTTGTTTGAAGGAACTGATGACTTAGAGACTGCTCAGTTCAACAAGCTCAAATGGTTTCATGAAGCGGTCAAAGCTAATCCAGATAAGCGGTTGTTAGATATTGGCTGTGGTTGGGGAGGAACTATCAAGTTTTTCTCACAAGAAATGGGATTAAAAGATGTAACTGGCATTACTTTATCTCGTGCTCAATACTCTCAAATTAAAGCTGAATCTATTCCCGGACTCTCTGTAGAATGTGTCTCGTATATAGATTATCAACCGAAAGAAAAGTTTGATGCAATCGTTAGTATCGGGATGTTTGAACATATTGCCACACCAGAACAAGCACGTACTGGCGAACACATATCAATTTATCGAGATTACTTTCGGCGAGCTTGGGAGTGGACAAACCCTGGTTCTTGGTTTGGTCTGCAAAGCGTGATTGGCTTTCGCGTTCCGCGAGAGCGATATGATATTCGAGAAATTAGTTGGTTAACATCAAATATTTTTCCGGGAGCCATTACACCACGCTTAGAAGCGATTGTTGCATCTGTAAATCCTTACTGGGAAGTGATGGAGGTCAAAACCCGACGAGAACACTATGCGAAAACTACAGCAGAATGGTTGCGACGGCTAAAAAATCATGAGGTGCTGATTCGCCAACGTTGGGGAGATGAAAAATTTACTGAATATGAAAGATATTTGAGCGTTTGTGTCATGGCATTTGAAAAAAGTTACCAGTCTTTGGCACAGATAGTTTTACGCCGAATTGATTGATAGCTAAATCAAGTTACTGATGATAGGAGTAAGAACAAATAATGAGAAACGATGAAATTTTGAGCTTAATTCAAGAAGCTTTTGAGTTTGCATCTCCAGAGCAAGCACTAGCCGTAAAAGATTTAACCATCAACAGCGCATTAAGTGAGTTTGGTGTCAGTTCAATAGTGGCTTTAGAAATGGCGGGATATATCGAAGAGAAGTTACATATACAATTTGCAGATGACGAGTTAGCACAGATTGGCAATATCAAAGGCTTTGTTAATCTAATTAGTCAATATACAAAGCTAGCGGCATAAAACATTAACTAATCAAGAATAGATCGAAATCAGGAGGTTCAGAATGGCTGCTTCATTGACGCATCAGGAAAGTATGTATCGTGCGTATATGGAATTTTTTGATATAGCCGAGCGGAAACGCCGTTGGCATCCACTCAACGATATTCCTTGGGAGAAACTAGAACCATCAAAAAATACCGAGGAAAATGCTATCTGTGTTGAGACTTTTTGTGGAGTCGAATTGTATGTTCCAGATTATACAGCTAATGGTTTTAATTTGACCCGTTCCATTTTCGGGCATGCTTGGTTTCAAGCCAACTGGGGTTATGAAGAATCTAAGCATGGGTTGACTTTTCGCGAGTACTTAATTCGTTCAGGTCTACGTACACAAGAGCAATACGCGGAGTTTGAAAAGCAGATTTTTGCTAAAGTTTGGAATTTACCATTTCATACACGACGGCAAATAACTTGTTATGGGGCATTGCAAGAGTCTGCTACATTTCTCATCTATCGCGCTCAATTAGAGAAGGCCCGACGAGAAGCTGATGAAGTTTTGGAAAAGATATATTTCTATGTGAGTCGAGATGAAGCTGCTCACATGGGTTTTTATATTAAGGTTCTGCAATTGGAAATGGAAGAAGACCGAGAAGGAACTCTGTCTGACCTTGCCCACGTTGTTTATCACTTTCAAATGCCTGGAGTGGATTTGATTCCTGAGTATGAGCAGCGTCTTGATACTGATGGTGTTGGTATTTCTTCTCAACAATTTTTGGAACGTGGTATTTTCCCTATCCTGAAGGCTGTAGGTACAAGCCGTCGAGAGCTAGTCAAACTCATGCACCAAAAGAAGATTAACGAATCATCTCCTGCTTCTTCCTTATCTACAGATAAGCAAGTGGTAGTAATGAGGTAAAGCATATAGGAATCGTATTTGATTTTTGAAATTATCTATGTGGGTGGGGAGTAAGGAGTAGGGAATTAGGCTTTTCGATCTGTACCAAGCTTTTTCATAAATCAAATATTAGTTCTATAGTTACCTAAGTAAGTCGGTGCAATAAAACCAAACTGTGTGAAAAAAAGTAAATAAGGCTCAAATTCTTTCTGCCCCTGCTCCCATTCAGCTACGCTCATGGCAAGCCTGCCCCCAGCAAGAACTGCCTTATTTCAACAATAATTGTTTACGCCGACCTACTTAGTTTGTTGGAGATTATGTGTAATTTCCAAGCAGAAACAAAGGGCTTGATTTAGCTGATAAAGGAATTGGTAATTTTATTAATGCCAGTTACCCTTCCACTTTACCTATACCTAAATTACTCATGTATTAGATAGGAGTTAGAGAACAATGCTACATAAAGAAGAAATCTCTTTGAAACGTCCACAAATACCACAAAAGTGGTATCGCCCATCTATGATTGGTACACTTGCTTATATTGCTTACAATTTGGCACTTTATATTGTGCCAGCTATGCTAGCACGGATGCTTTTGCTCCTACATTTGCCATTACCTTTGCTTATATTGATGACCGCACCACTAATTTGGTTATCAGCGCAGGGAATGCTTTTATTTTCTTGGGTAGGTCATGAAGGCTTTCACTTGTCATTACATCGAAATAAGTTTGTCAGTGCCTTAATCGGGACTTTCTTTGCATCTGCACTACCAACTTACTTTGAGACTGGTGCTGCTATTTCTCATTGGAATCATCATCGCTTTACCAATCAAGCTTCAGATCCAGACTGTCAAATATTCCAAAAGTTTCAGAACTTCTGGTCTAGACTTTTATTTGCCAGAAGTACCGCTAATTTTTACTATTTCATCAATACAGTGAGAATGGCGTTCAACCTACCATTGTCCTACTCTTACAAATTTCCGTTTAAATCCTGGTCGATAGTAATGCTAGCTTGGGCTAACATTGGCTTCTCGCTGTTATGGTTAGTGTTATATGCGGCGATCGCCATTTATGATCCAGCCACGGCAATAGTTCTAATGGTCTTGCCTGGGATAACAATGTACGCCATTTCTGCTTTGCAACCATACCTAGAACACGCGGGAACTAAAGTAGGTCTTGGTCGTGATGCAAAAAGTCAAACATCGCTTCTATTTACCATACTTTACTTCGGTAATAACTACCACCTTGAACATCATCTCTATCCTGGAGTACCTTGTTATCGTTTGCCAGCTTTACATCGTTGGCTTAAAGAAAAAGGTTTTTATGATCGTATGGAGAGTATGGAGACAGACGAATTAATTGAACCTCATGTTATAAAACCTTACCTCAAGGCATTTCATACACCTTATCCTGAAGCTGGAAAGGAGAATAGTACTTCTGATCCTATGTTACAGATGTAGATGTATAAAGACTACAGTAAACTAACAATTGCTGACAATATCAATCAAAACATTCAATAGTTGTGTTCTCCGTTAATTTTTGATAAAAAGGAGTCCAGATGAAATTACAACAATCGTCAATTTTTCAATTAACTGTTCATTTTGAAGATGTAGATTTTAATAGAGTTGTACATCATCCTAACTATTTAAAATACCTGGAAAGAGCACGTTCTTTTAGTATTAAAGCATGTGGATATAGTGTAGAAAAAATGCTGGCTTCTGGTTTTAGTCTAGTTGTTTCAAAAATTCAGGCTAACTATTTACGCCCAGCATTAATCGAACAGAATCTATTTGTAATTAGTCGTGTTGTCTTTGTCGGAAAAACTATAGTAAAACTTTACCAATCTATCACTTCATAACTGCCAACAAATCAAGAGTTAGAAATGGTTGGAGAGGAAATATTCTCATTATCTGGAACAATCTTTTGGGCGCAGTTAGAAATAGTCTGTATTGATTTAAAATCTGCTAAACCAAAATCCATTCCATGTGATTTAAAACAGGCAATCAAAACTAGCAATAAAGACTTATTCCTCAATACAATACCAATTAGCAATACAGAGACTTTAACTCCTAGCTTACAAATTGTATAAATATCAAACGCCAAATTTTTCAACGGATTTAGTTGTGAGGATATTAAATGAATCATAGAAAAGGGCATGATATAGAATTAGTTGATGCTCACTCACTTGTAGAAATACCAGGAAATGTTGAACCTGGTATGCCAAGTACAAAGAAACCTCAAGGTAAACGTTTTCGTTTGGTGTTGATATTAGTGAGCTTGTTCTTGGTGGGAGCGGGTGTATCAGCCTGGTATTATTTCTCATTACCCCCAAAAATCACTTCGTTGCGAGTTAGTGGTCGTATTGAAGGTTATGAAACTGATATTGGTGCGAAAGTAGCAGCTCGCATCGACTCAGTAGAGGTGCGAGAAGGGGATCGGGTTCTCAAAAATCAAGTGATTGTCAAACTAGATGATGCAGAGATACAAGCACAATTAAAAGGTGCGGTTGCTCGCGTAGATTCAATGCAACAACAACAAGAACAAGCAAAGTTGCAAATCAATCTCTTAAACAACCAAATTTTGGAAAATCAGCTAGCCTTGCAACAGTCTGAAGGAGATGCCAAGGGTCGAATTTTTGAGGCTGAATCAGCATTGGCTTCCGCTCAGGCACAATTAAATCAAGCGATCGCTGAGGTAGACCAAGCAAAATCAGAGTTAAAATTAGCGCAAATCAACCGCGATCGCTACGCTAAATTGGTAGCCGAAGGAGCTGTTACCAAGCAACAATTTGACCAAAGTCAAACAGCTTACGAAACAGCTCTGTCCACAGTTAAATCCCGTCAAGCAGCAATGAGTTCATTTCAAAAATTAGTCAATTCTGCTCAAGGGAAATTAACGCAAGCCCAAACTACAGAATTAAATCCCTCGATTCGCAACTCACAGATAGCCGGGTTACGTACACAATTGACGCAAACACGTTTGAAGCTAGCTGCCGCTCAAGCTGATGTGGCTAATGCAAAAGCCGCTCAACAGGAAATTAAAGCTAAAGTTACCGATCTCAAGGTTGTTAATCCTATCAACGGGGTTGTCATTAGTCGGAGTGTAGAACCAGGAACTGTAGTTACTCCCGGCAAAACTCTGTTAACAGTCATCGATCCTAACAATATTTATTTGCGCGCTTTTATTCCCCAAGCAGATATTGGTAAGGTGCATGTTGGCCAACAGGCTCGGATATATGTGGATTCAGCACCTCAGCAACCTATCAGTGCAAAAGTTGCAGCCATCGACACTCAAGCATCTTTTACTCCTGAGAATATTTATTTTCCAAAAGACCGAGTAAAACAAGTGTTCGGTGTCAAAATTATCATCAATAAACCAGACGGATTGGCCAAGCCAGGAATGTCGGCTGATGCCGAAATCATTATTGCATCTGAAGCGAAGAAATAACTTTTACAAAGAGCTACTATTGCGAATTCACAATCAGCGTCGATTTATCACTTAACATTTGGAATTTAAATTTATTATCAATAGTATCATGCTATCTACTACTAAGAATAATTTATCTAGTTACCCTAACAAAGCGACAGAAAATATCGCTATTCAGGTAGAAGGTTTATATAAACGTTACGGCAAAATAGTTGCTGTAAAAGGAATAAATTTTGCTGTGAAGCGAGGAGAAATCTTTGGGTTAATCGGCCCTGATGGTGCAGGAAAAACTTCCACCTTTCATATTTTGGCTGGTGTCATGGAGGCATCTGCTGGCAAGGTTAAAATATTAGGAAAAACACCACGTAATGCTCGTTTAGCTACTGGATATCTGACCCAACAGTTCTCACTTTACTCCGATTTAAGCATTGATGAAAATTTGCGCTATGCTGCCGGATTAAAGGAAGTCCCACAACACCTTTTTCGGCAACGCCGCCAGAAATATTTAGGTTTAATGGATTTGCAGAGCTTTGCAAAGCGTTTGGCTGGTCGTCTTTCTGGGGGCATGAAACAGAAATTAGCTTTGTGTTGTGCGTTAATTTCTCAACCCGAAATTCTTCTATTGGATGAACCAACAACAGGCGTTGACTCTGTATCACGTCGGGAATTCTGGGATATTCTAGCTGCTGTAGCGTCAGAGGGAATTACCATAGTTGTGGCCACACCTTATTTAGATGAAGCAGAAAGGTGTGATCGTATTGCTTTAATCTATGAAGGAGAAATTCAACAAATTGGTACTCTCACTCAATTACGTGAGAGCTTGAATTTACAAAGACTAGAAGTACGAACTAATCACCTGGAAGCAGCTGAACAGTTATTACAAAAAGCAAAAGACTACAAGGAAACATCAGTAGTTGATGTCCAAACCTTTGGCGATCGCCTAGATATATTAGTTAAAGATGTCTCTGTAGCAACAGAGGCGGTGCAAAGAATTTTTCAGCAACAACAACTGAATCTAGAGAGTATTCAAACTGCTGATGCCACCTTAGAAAATGTCTTTGTTAATCGTCTGCGGACTGCTGGCAATGACTCTGAATTTATTCCTTTTCCCCGTGTCAAAAGTAGACATCGTACAGGTGTAGCAATCTCTGCCTATAAGCTGAAAAAAATATTTGGTGATTTTCAAGCAGTTAAAGGTGTAGATTTAGAAGTTCATTATGGCGAGATTTATGGTTTGCTAGGAGCAAATGGAGCAGGCAAGACAAGTACAATTAAGATTCTCTGCGGTTTGTTAGAACCAACATTTGGAACAATCTCCTTAGCTGGACAAACTCAGAATTTACGTGGCAGCGCCATCCGGCAACGCATCGGTTATATGAGTCAAAAATTTACCCTTTATGATGATTTGACAATTATTCAGAACCTAGAATTTTATTGTGGAGTTTATAATGTGCCAATTCAGCTACGCCGTTCCCGGATTAAATGGGTACTTACCACTTGTGGTTTAGCTGGAAAAGAAAATACACTCACAAGTCAATTGCCAGGAGGCTGGAAACAACGGCTAGCTTTTGGTGCATCGGTAATGCACGAGCCAGAAATTTTGTTTTTAGATGAACCGACATCGGGAGTAGATCCTTTGGCACGTCGTCAGTTTTGGCGATTAATTAACGAGTTTGCCAGGTCAGGAACAGCAGTGTTAGTAACAACTCACTATTTAGAAGAGGCGGAACAGTGCAACCGCATGGGTTTCATGGTGGCGGGTAAGGTAGTAGCTCAAGGTTCACCGACTGAGATTAAAACTTCTCAACCTGGTCATTTGCTAGAAATTGTAGTGAATCGGACTCAGGATGCTTCTAATTTGCTGAAAACCAAACTTGATTCTTGGCGCATATCAATTTTTGGCGATCGCATACACTTGGTTTTAGATTGTCTTAGTACAGATATCCCTCATATCCGTTCAATTTTACAAACAGAAAATATCGACCTGTATTCGCTGCGGCCTATTCCTTTTTCTCTTGAAGATGCCTTTATTAACATTGTCCAACGCGCTCAACAAGATAAATTATGACAAGAATATGGACTCAGTGTAGAAAAGAATTAGCACAATTCCGGCGCGATCGCCTGACTGTGACACTGGCTTTTATACTGCCTCTAATTACCTTATTGATTTATGGCTTTGCCATCAGGCTAGAAGTCAAAGAAATTCGGCTACTTGTTCAGGACTTCGACCGCACCCCTCTCAGTCGCACATATATTGAGCGCTTGTTCGCTACAAACCAGTTCCAGGCTGTTCCTTTTGATAGTAATGACTCGACATTAGCTAATCAGGACTCTCTAATTTCCGATCCCTCCAAAGCAATTGATCGTGGTCTAGCCAAAGCAGTATTAATAATTCCACCCGATTTTACTCGTCGGATCAAATCTGGTAAAGTCAGCAACTTACAAGTCCTTATAGATGGGACAGATGTTAATAACGCACGTGTAATTGAAAACACTATTAGTTCTACCACTGATTTTTTCCTTAAAAGTACCGGACTACAATCAAGCAGCAGCCAAATAGCAGCGCAAGTGCGTCTCTGGTTTAATCCAGGACGTAAAGAATCTCTCTATATTGTCCCTGGAGCTTATGCTCTTGTCCTTTGGGTTTATCCATCACTGTTCGCAGCTCTTGCCATGACTAGAGAAAAAGAGGAAGGTACTATTATCCAGGTTTATGCTTCTAGTTTAAGTGCTGTTGAACTACTGCTAGGCAAAGGGTTAGCTTACTTCTTAATTGCTATTGCCCAAAGCCTATTTATTATGGTCTTAGGCTCACTTATTTTTGGGATACGATTAGCAGGTGACATTTTACCATTGTTGATTGGTACTCTCTTATTCTTAATCAGTGGCGTCATGTTCGGCTTGTTTTACGGCGTAAAATCTGAAAGCCAAAGTGAGGCTACTCAAAAAGTTCTTAGTGTTGGTTACTTAACAGCCTTAGTCATGTCTGGCTTCGTCTATCCACTGAGCAATATTCCCTTCCCTCTCTCGCTCATTTCTAATATTGTCCCAGTCCGCTATTATATTGAACTAACTCGTGACTCTTTTGTACGAGGGACAGGATGGTCAAGTGTTTGGTCTGTTCCCTTGGTTTTAGCACTGTTAGGATTTTTACTATTTTTTGGTGCTTTACATGGTCTAAAGCGCATGCAATTATCGGAATAGATAATTACAGCACTTTGCAAGTAAAACTAGTACAAATTAGTATGATAAATCTTGTGAAGTGGGCATACAAGCCCACCCTTGTGTATTTTACTTAGATGTAATCTGCTGTATCTGTGTAGTGGCAGAAAAAGAAGTAAAAAAGGCAGAGTTAGCCTTCTCTGTTTCTCTATCCAATTCTAAATAAATTTGAAAGTTTTTATGTTTCTATCTTTTCATCAGAAGATATATCTATTCTTTAAAAACCGCTTTTGGTCATTAGCAATCAAAGAAACCTACCAAATTCTCAGCGATAAACGTCTGATTTTTTTATTTATTGTTCTACCAACGATACAGCTTTTAATTTATGGTTCAGCTATTAGTCCAGATGTACATAATTTGAATATGGGGATTGTTGATTATGCAAAAACCTCTAGTAGTCGTGAACTGATTTCTGCTTTAACTGAAAATCATACTTTTAATCTGGCTAGTCTAAATGACAGTGAGCAAATCCTTAACCAACAAATGGAAACGGGAAAAGTTTCTGTTGGCTTAGTCATACCACCTGAATTTGACCGTGACTTAAGTCGAGAAGGCATCACAAAAGTTCAGGTTTTTGTAGATGCAGTTAATGCCAATACTGCGGGGATTGTTAGAAGTTATATTACCCAGATTATCAACCATTATGGTCAACAAATAAACTCTAGTTTTGTGTCCGCGCAAGTACAGCCTCAAATTACATTTCTATACAATCCTGGCTTAATTAGTAGTTGGTTTTTTCTGTCTGGAATTATGGGTGTAATTCTCAATCTAGTAGGCTCAATAGTTTCATCAGCCGCAATGGTGAGGGAAAAAGAAGCTGGGACACTCGAACAGTTATTGATGACTCCTGCTGCTAACTGGGAAATTCTTTTAGCTAAGTTATTTCCCTTAACTGTCTTATTGCTGGGTGATGTCTGCTTGGTACTTGGTTTAGCTCGACTCATCTTTGGACTACCCGTGCGGAGTAATGTTTTCCTCTTTTTGACACTTTCTGGTCTCTACGTTTTAAATGCGCTCGGAATAGGTATTCTCATTGGGACAGTGTTCAGTACTCAACAGCAGACTCAACTTATATCATTTGCTGTTAATGTACCCTTAGGTTTACTTTCTGGTACGATTACACCTATTGAAAGTATGCCATCGCTATTTCAGTACTTATCATTACTTAATCCATTACGTCACTATGTTCTGATTGTGCGTGGTTTACTACTCAAGGGCGTTAATCTTGATGTGCTTTGGCCAAATGCCATATCATTATTGTTCTTTGCAGTTCTTTTATTACTAATTAGTATTCATAAATTTCGCACTCAGCTTAACTCAAAAGCTGTTTAGCGAGACTTATACAAAAATCAAGCCCAAATATAACCCAAACTAGTTTTGTCAGCAGCAAACACGTCACGATTTAAGTTCAACCAATCAATAAATCGACTTATACATGGCTGTACTGAACGCTTCTAAAACTTCAGTAAAAGTGTTTAAATTGCTTCCAGTCCCAATCCAATGGCATTTGAACGACAATTATGAGTAACCCTCTTTCCCATCCCGAAGATCCAGATTTCCATTCATCTATTCAGGAGAATCTAAACTGCCAGCAGTTTGTGCTGCCATGCAGAAAGCATTGGTGGCACGGTTGACTACAAGACGAGTTTGAGAACTTTTAATTTTGCCACCAGTAATGCGGCTGGCTGCCAGGGCAAAGACCAAGCCAAGAAGTAAAGTGTTTGACTGTGGGGAACCGACTGGGATCTAAACCAACCTCAGAAAGAATAATTTGTACTGTCAGGACACCAAGACCGTCAACGCGAGTAAAATCTACTCCACTCATACGGTAAAGATGAGTACGCAAATCAAACTCAGGTTCATTACCTTGAGGTTTATGACGAATAAGATTTTATCATTTAGCCCCAATTTTTATTTTCCCAGAGTGACAAAAGCGTCCGAGGAAAGCGATCGCATTCCCAATGGATGTAAAGAAACATTTCTGTTTCTTAGAAGAGAATTGAAGGAGAAGTAGTACCGTAAGGATTCAGGTTTTATAATTAAAGTTCAAGTTTTATACCAATTTAATATGAAGCTGCATATAATAGGGGAAAGCAAACTCGGTAAGT